>NZ_JBJDRK010000082.1:0-12863 GCF_044987405.1 Microbacterium sp. ZW T2_14
CCGCACCGCAGACCTCCGCGCCGGAGGTCGCACCCGCTGCGCGCGTGGGTGCGTCGGCGCCTGCCGCCCCGGCCGCTGGGCACCCCTCGACCGCGTCTGCACCGCGTGCCTCCGCATCCGCTCCCGCCCCGCGCGGATCGGCATCGGCGCCCGCACCTCGTGCCGCGGCATCCGCCGGTCCATCGACGATGTCGGCTGCGGCCGCTCCGGTGACCGACTGGGCCGTCGCTGCGATCCCTTCCGACGATGACGCCCCGCCGCCCGACCCGGGTCCGGCTGCGCTGCCCACGGAGACGCCCGGCCAGTTCGCGGTCGACGACGAGCCCGAAGACGCGGCGACCTCGGTCGCGCGCGTCGCGACGCTCGCGCCCCCGCGTGAAGGAGACGTGCTTCCCTCCACCGAGGTCGTCCCCTCCATCGAGCGAGACGAGGACGAGGACGAGCTCGACGACGAGCCGGATGCCGTCGCCGACGTCAAGGTGCCGCCGACGGTCGCCCCACCGCTGGCTCCGGTGGTCACAACGCGCAACGGCGGAGTCCAGCGCTACGGCGAGGCGGTGGTGCGTCAGGTGCTCGGCGCCACCTTCGTGCGCGAGGAACCCTACGAGCCGCCGACGAGGTTCAGCTAACCCATGTACGACGGCATCGTCCAAGATCTCATCGACGAATTCGGCCGCCTGCCCGGGATCGGCCCCAAGTCGGCGCAGCGCATCGCGTTCCACATCCTGCAGACGCCCAACTTCGACGTGTCGCACCTCGCCGAGCTCCTCAGCGTCGTGCGCGAACGGGTTCGCTTCTGCGAGGTCTGCGGCAACGTCTCCGAACAGGAGCGCTGCTCGATCTGCCGCGACCCGCGCCGCAACCAGACGCTGGTGTGCGTCGTGGAAGACGCCAAAGACGTCGCCGCGATCGAGCGCACCCGCGAGTTCCGTGGCCTCTACCACGTGCTGGGCGGCGCGATCAGCCCGATCGCGGGCATCGGTCCGGACGATCTGCGCATCACTCAGCTCATGCAGCGGCTCGCCGACGGCACCGTGCAGGAGGTCATCCTGGCCACGAATCCCAACCTCGAGGGCGAGGCGACGGCGACCTACCTCAGCCGGCTGCTCCACACGCTCGAGATCTCGGTCACGCGGCTGGCCTCCGGCCTTCCGGTCGGCGGCGACCTCGAGTACGCCGACGAGGTGACCCTGGGCCGTGCCTTCGAGGGACGACGCTCCGTCTGACTCGACGGATGTCGGAACTCCGCCGTAGATTGGCCGTCGGCCGCCTGGCGGCGAGGTGCCGATCCGCGGATGCTGAATCCCGAGGCTGCCTCGATCTGTGCCGCGGCTGCCATCCATCGACGGGAAGAACCATATGAACTCCTCGCAGCGCTTCGACACGCGTGCGTGGCTGCTGTTCGCTGCGATGGCGGTGCTGTGGGGCATCCCGTACCTGTTCATCAGCATCGCCGTGGAGTCGTACTCGCCCGCCGCCGTGGTGGCGGGCCGGACGCTCCTCGGCGCACTGATCCTGCTGCCGTTCGCCCTCAAGCAGAAGGCGCTGCGTCCGGCGTTCGCGAAGATCGGGTGGGTGCTGCTGTTCGGCGCCATCGAGATGGCGGGGCCCTTCCTGCTGCTCGGTCATGCCGAGCAGACACTGCCGTCGGGCCTCACCGGCCTCCTCGTCGCGACGGTCCCGCTGTTCGCCGCGATCATCGCGTTCGGCGGCGGCGACCGCTCGGTCCTGAGCCCGGCGCGCAGCATCGGACTCTTCGTCGGCTTCGTGGGTGTCTTCGTGATCGTCGCCGGCCCGGGGCTCGCCATCGAGGGCGGCGGCGGCCTCATCGCCGTCGGCGAGGTGCTGCTGGTCGCACTGCTCTACGCGATCGCACCGTTCGTCATCGCGACGAAGCTGCGCGATGTGCCATCGCTCGGCTCGATCACCCTCGCCCTCCTCGCGGTGGGGATCTTCTACACGCCGATCGCGTTCCTGACCCAGCACGAGGTTCCGACGGTCCAGGGAACCGTGTCCCTGGTCGCACTCGCGGTGCTGTGCACGGCGCTGGCGTTCATCACGTTCTTCGCGCTGATCGCGCGCGTGGGCCCCGTTCGGGCGCCGCTCTTCACCTACGTCAACCCGGTCGTGGCGATCGTGCTGGGCACGCTGATCCTTGGCGAGCCGCTGACTGTCGGCCTGCTGATCGGTTTCCCGCTGGTCGTGCTGGGGTGCTGGCTCGCGGCGACGGGCGGGCGCCTGCGCGCGGACAAGCCCGGTGCCGACTTTCCGCCCGTGCCGTCTGCCTGAGCGAGCGACTCACGATTCGCCGCACGCCTGACGGGCGCGGCGGCACCGCGACCCGACCGCCTCGGGCGGTCCCCTGCGATCAGACCTCCACCGGCACCTCGTACACCTCGAGCGTGCCGTGGCCGGCTCGCTCGTGGACGCGCTGGATGGCTTCCTTCGACGGGCCGGTCGAGAGGCAGAAGGCCTTGCCCGAAACCGGGTCGAGCCACGCCTTCTCGAAGTGGACGCCTTCCTCTCCTTCGATGGCGAGGTCGGCGTCGTGCGCTGCTTGCAGGCCGGCCTGGTCGACCCCGACGAAACCCTCATGGATATCGATGAATGTGGGCATGATGGTGCCCCCCTCCCCAGCGGCATCGCCCCACGGCGAGCTCAGCGCCCAGTGTCCTCCGGCGGGGGTAGGAAGTACAGGGGTGCACCCGGCGACGCGGGTCTCGATGCTGCGGTACGCGCTCGCAGTAAGCGGGCGCCGACGGCCGCTGTCGACCGTGTACGGCACGATGGCCGGCATCGGTCACCGTGTCAGCGGAGCACCTCGACGAGCGCGACCCACGACACGACGATGGCCGACACGATGGCCAGCAGCGTTGCTGCCGCGGCGATCGTCAGACCCGCCGGCTGCCCGAGGAGGAGGGCGATGGACGCGGCGGCGTAGGCGATGATCGGCGCGAATCCCAGCACCGTCTTGAGAAGGCGCCCGACATGCTCGGGATCGGGGTCTCGCACGATGACGAGGGTCGCGTGCACCTGGAAGATCGCGGCGACGAGCGTGGACGCCCCGATCACCACTCCGTACCAGAGCATGCCGACGCCCGGAACGAGACCGACCCCCGTGACGATGATGGCGAGCACCAGCGCCGCGATCGCCGCGGCGAGGCGCGCGGTCAGTGTGTTCGATTTGATGATCTCGGCGATGTTGACGCTCGAGGCGACGATCACGAGGCCGGCCAGGGCTGCCGTCGCGCCGACCATCGCGACGTTGAACTCCGACCACGCCTCGATCTGCTCCATGCTCGGATGCTAGTGCCGGGACACATGGCGGGAGGCGCATGAGAGCGTCCGTAAGATGGAGCGTCGGGTGAAGTGCAGAAGCTCTGGTGCGGCATCCGTTCTCGCCCCCTGACATACGCGTGGAGTTCGATGTGGCGCTGATCGTCCAGAAGTACGGCGGATCGTCGGTCGCCGATGCCGAGAGCATCAAGCGTGTCGCCAAGCGCATCGTCGACACGCGCCGTGCCGGCCACGACGTCGTCGTCGCCGTGAGCGCGATGGGCGACACGACCGACGAGCTGCTCGACCTCGCCGGACAGGTGGCACCTATCCCCGCTCCGCGGGAGCTCGACATGCTGCTCTCGAGCGGTGAGCGCATCTCGATGGCGCTGCTGGCCATGGCGATCCACTCGATGGGCTTCGAGGCGCGCTCGTTCACCGGAAGCCAGGCGGGCATGATCACGACCGCCGACCACGGCTCGGCGCGCATCGTCGACGTCACGCCGATCCGCCTGCGTGAAGCGCTCGATGAGGGCGCGATCGTCATCGTCGCCGGCTTCCAGGGGTTCAACCGCGACACCCGGGACATCACCACGCTCGGCCGCGGCGGCTCCGACACGACCGCCGTCGCCCTCGCCGCAGCACTCGAGGCCGACGTCTGCGAGATCTACAGCGACGTCGACGGCATCTTCACCGCCGACCCTCGCGTGGTGCCGAAGGCCCAGAAGCTGAACGTCGTGTCCGCGGAGGAGATGCTCGAGCTCGCCGCGAATGGCGCGAAGGTGCTGTACATCCGCGCCGTCGAGTATGCGCGGCGTCATCGCGTGCTGATCCACGCCCGCTCCACGTTCAGCTCGAGCGTGGGGACCTATGTGCTCGGCCCGGGGATGAGCATCCCCGAGGGCGAAAAGGGAGAAGAGATGGAAGAGCCGATCGTCGCCGGGGTCGCCACCGACCTCGGACAGGCCAAGATCACCGTCATCGGCGTGCCGGACGTGCCGGGTAAGGCGGCCGAGATCTTCAAGGTGATCGCGAAGTCCGGTGCCAACGTCGACATGATCGTGCAGAACGTGTCGGCCGCCGCGACCGGCCGCACCGACATCTCGTTCACCCTCCCGAAGACCGACGCCGCGACGGCGCTCAAGGCGCTCGTCGGCGACCAGTCCGACATCGGCTTCGAGAACCTGGTGCACGACGACCAGATCGGCAAGCTGTCTGTCGTCGGTGCGGGCATGCGCACGCACTCGGGCGTCTCCGCCACGCTGTTCGAGGCGCTGAGCGTCGCGGGCATCAACATCGAGATGATCTCCACCTCCGAGATCCGCATCTCTGTGGTGGTGCGCGGCGACGACCTCGCCGAGGCCGCCCGCGTCGTGCACACCGCCTACGGCCTGGACGGCGAGGGCGAAGCCACCGTCTACGCCGGCACCGGCCGCTGATCCCCGTGCTCTCGGGCCTCGCCCTTCCGGTCGACCTCCCGACGCGGGCCGGCGTCGTCACGCTGCGCACCGCAGGCACCGAAGACCTGGACGCCCTCATGGCGCTCCTGTCGGACGACCCGATCAGCGCCGCGCGCGGCGACAGCGGCCTCGAGGAGAACCGGCCGGCGTACGCGCGCGCTCTGGAGCGGATCGCCGCCGACCCGGCCAACGCGCAACTCGTCGCGGTCTCGCACCGCCGGATCGTGGGCACGATGCAGCTGACCGTGATCCCGGGGCTCGCGCGTGCCGGTGCGGACCGCCTGCAGGTCGAGACCGTGCGTGTCGCGAGCGACTGCCGCTCCTCCGGGATCGGGGCGGCGATGATGCGCTGGGTCGCCGACGTCGCCGCACCCGCGCTGGGAGCGACCCTCATCCAGCTCACCTCGGATGCCGCGCGTGCCGACGCCCACCGCTTCTACGAGCGCCTGGGCTACACGCCCTCGCACGTCGGCTTCAAGCTGCGCATGCCGTCAGCCTGATCGCAGGCACGCGAGCGAGCGGATGCCGCGACCCACGGCATCCGTCGCACGACAGATGTAACGGCGGACCGAGGCGCCGGTGCACGGCGGTAGAATCGCCGAAACCCGCGCGTCCGACGGTGCCCGCGCGTCCGCTTCACGCTCGTACCCACGCTGAGGACTCACCCATGACCCGCATCTCCGATTCAGGACTCTCCGTCGCCGTCGTCGGCGCCACCGGCCAGGTCGGCGGCGCGATGATCGACATTCTCGAGGAGCGCGGGTTCCCGGTGCGGGAGATCCGCGCCTTCGCGACGGCCCGTTCGGCCGGATCCGACGTCATCTTCCAGGGCAAGGCCGTCACCGTGGAGGATGTCGCCACCGCCGAGCTCGACGGCATCGACATCGCCCTCTTCTCGGCCGGCGCCACCGGCAGCCGTGCGCACGCGCCGCGCTTCGCCGAGGCGGGCGCCGTCGTCATCGACAACTCCAGCGCGTGGCGCATGGACCCCGACGTGCCGCTCGTCGTCAGCGAGGTCAACCCGCACGCGATCGCCGAGGCGCGCAAGGGCATCATCGCGAACCCCAACTGCACCACGATGGCCGCGATGCCGATCCTGAAGGTCCTCGATGCCGAGGCCGGTCTCGAGCGTCTCATCATCAGCACGTACCAGGCTGTCAGCGGCTCGGGTCTCGCGGGCGTCCAGGAGCTCCTGGGTCAGCTCGAGGGCGTCTTCGCGCAGGGCGACGTCGAGCGCCTCGCCCGCGACGGCGCGGCCCTCGACTTCCCGCAGCCCGAGAAGTACATCGCGCCGATCGCGTTCGACGTCATCCCGTTCGCCGGGGACCTCGTCGACGACGGGCTCAACGAGACCGACGAGGAGAAGAAGCTCCGCAACGAGAGCCGCAAGATCCTCGAGCTGCCCGAACTGCGCGTCGCCGGCACGTGTGTGCGCGTGCCCGTCCTCACCGGACACTCGCTGTCGATCAACGTGGAGTTCGCGCGCGACATCACGCCGGACCGCGCGCGCGAGGTGCTCGCCTCCGCGCCCGGTGTGAAGCTCGAGGAGGTTCCGACGCCGCTGCAGGCCGCCGGCACCGACCCCAGCTACGTGGGCCGCATCCGTGCCGACCAGTCCGCGCCCGAGGGCAAGGGTCTCGTGCTGTTCATCTCGAACGACAACCTGCGCAAGGGAGCGGCGCTCAACGCCGTGCAGATCGCGGAACTCGTCGCGGTCAATCTGGGCGTCACCGCCTGACCGGCGCTCCGACGACTCCAGGGGGAGCGGATGCCGCGAGCCGCGGCATCCGCTTCCCTCCCTGTTCGTCCGTCGTATATGCACGCCCCGCGCGGCGGTTCGCGTACATATACGACGGACGAAGCAGGGGGGTGGCGTGTGAGGGCGTGGGAACGAGCGTCGAGAGACGCGAGCGAGCGGCGGGTGCGCTTGTCGTTGCGGCAAGAACACCGAGACTTTCCGGAGAGGAGCGCCCGCCCGGTCAGGGGTGCTTTCCGGCGGAACTAGAATCATCTGGTGACCGAAACGCCCTCCGACGCCCTGCCCAGCCCTGACGACAGCGATCTCCCCACGGGGACGGTCGACGTTCTGCTCATCGGCGGCGGCATCATGAGTGCGACGCTGGGCACGCTGCTGCAGCAGCTGCAGCCCGACCTCAAGATCGCGGTCTTCGAGCGGCTGAGCGATGTCGCGCAGGAGAGCTCGAACCCCTGGAACAACGCCGGCACCGGCCACGCGGCGCTCTGCGAGCTCAACTACATGCCCGAGGGCAAGGACGGCACGGTCGACCCCGCGAAGGCGATCTCGATCAACGAGCAGTTCCAGCAGAGCCGCCAGCTGTGGTCGTCGCTCGTCGAAGCCGGCGTGCTCGACGCCCCGTCGACCTTCATCAACTCGACCCCGCACATGACCTTCGTGCGGGGCGAGAAGGATGTCGCCTACCTTAAGAAGCGCTACGAGGCCCTGAAGGACGAGCCGCTCTTCGCAGGCATCGAGTACAGCGAGGACTCGCGGGTCATCAACCAGTGGGCACCGCTGCTGATGCAGAAGCGCCGCAAGGGCGAGCCGTTCGCCGCCACCCGGATGCCCGCAGGCACCGACGTCGACTTCGGTGCGCTGACCCACCAGCTCATGGACAAGCTCGCCGAGAACGGCGCCGACGTCCGCCTCAACACCGAGGTGCGCCGCCTGAAGCGCCTGCCCGATGGCACCTGGCGCGTCAAGTACCGTCGCACCGTCGGCCGCACGCCCGGAGAGATCCGCGCGAAGTTCGTCTTCGTCGGCGCCGGCGGCTGGGCGCTCAAGCTGCTGCAGCGGTCGGGCATCCCCGAGATCGCCGGCTATGGCGTCTTCCCGATCGGCGGGCAGTTCCTCAAGACCTCGAACCCGGCCGTCGTCGCCCAGCACAAGGCCAAGGTGTACTCGCAGGCATCGGTGGGCGCCCCGCCGATGTCGGTGCCGCATCTCGACACCCGTGTCGTCGACGGCGAGGCGTCCCTGCTCTTCGGCCCCTTCGCGACGTTCAGCCCGAAGTTCCTCAAGAGCGGCTCGTGGTTCGACATCGTGGGCCAGGTGCGCCCCCACAACCTGGGCCCGATGCTCAAGGTCGCGTGGGACAACCCCAGCCTCATCACGTACCTCGTCGGCGAGCTGCTGAAGAACCACGCCAAGAAGGTCGACAGCCTGCGCGTCTTCATGCCGACGGCCAAGGACGAGGACTGGCACATCATCCAGGCCGGCCAACGGGCCCAGGTGATGAAGAAGGACCCGGAGAAGGGCGGCGTGCTGCAGTTCGGGACCGAGGTCGTCACCGGAGCGGACGGCACGATCGCAGGTCTCCTGGGTGCGTCGCCGGGCGCATCGACCGCCGTGTCGATCATGCTGGGCCTGCTCAAGACGTGCTTCCCCGACCGCATCGACGCGTGGGAGCCACGTCTGCGCGAGCTGATCCCGACGTACGGCGACACGCTCAACGCGCGTCCCGAGGTCGCGGAGGAGCTGCTCGGCGAGACGGCGGAGGCGCTCGCCCTCACCGCGTAGTCCGCCATGAGGCTGTGGTCGCTGCATCCGTCGATCCTCGACCGCGCAGCTCTGGTGGCGTGCTGGCGCGAGGGGCTCCTCGCTCAGGCCGTGCTCGCGGGCAACACGCGCGGCTACACGCGGCACCCGCAGCTCGAGCGGTTCCGGGCGGTCGACGAGCCGCTCGACGCGATCGGCCACTACCTCAGCGGCCTTCGTGCCGAGGCGGCAACGCGCGGCTACTCTTTCGACGGCTCACGCGTTCTGCGACCGGATGCCGCGGCCCCCGGCATCCCCGTCACCTCCGGCCAGCTGAGCTTCGAGCTGGGCCACCTGCGCGCCAAAGCGTCCCTCCGCGACCCGGAGTGGCTGCCGCGGGTGCCCGATACCGCCACGCCGGCGCCGAGCTTCGTCGAGCGCCCCGGGGCGATCGAGTCATGGGAGCGTGGAGTGGCCAGCTCCTGAATCCGTCCCACCGGTCGCGCGGGGGCTGCGGCGGACGGTGCCGCCGCCACCGACTACGCTCGATCCGTGGCCAAGCTCTACTTCCGCTATGGGGCGATGAACTCCGGCAAGTCGACGTCGCTTCTCCAGGCCGCGTACAACTACGAGGAGCGCGGGCAGCACGTCCTGCTCGCCAAGCCTCTCATCGACACCAAGGGTGCCGACCAGATCGACAGTCGCCTCGGCGTCAAGCGCACGGTCGACTTCCTCGTCGGTCCTGACGACGACATCCGTACCTTATTCGCCGAGCATCGCGCGCGGGTGAGGGCGGATGCTGCGGCCACCCTCGTCCCGGAATCCGAGGAGCACGAGGTCGATGTCGCATGCTTCCTCATCGACGAGGCGCAGTTCCTGACCCGCGAGCAGGTGGACGACCTGCTGCGCATCGTCGTGTTCGACGGCGTGCCCGTGCTGGCCTACGGCATCCGCACCGACTTCCAGACGCAGGCGTTCCCCGGCTCGGCACGGCTGCTGGAGCTCGCCCACAGCCTCGAAGAGCTCAAGACGATCTGCCGCTGCGGTCGCAAGGCTCTCTTCAACGCCCGCCTCGTCGGGGGCCGGTTCGTGTTCGACGGTGACCAGGTCGCCATCGATGAGCTCAGCGCGGACCGCGTCACGTACGAGTCCCTGTGCGCCGAGGACTACCTGCGTGCGTCCGGCGGGCGTTTGGAATGACGCCCCGGCGGACGGCGCTCAGGCGGTCTCGGGGGCGCGTCCGCGGCGGCGGGGGAGCGGCACCAGCATCGAGGTCGCGCGCTGGTAGTCGCGATAGGCCGGGTACTTCGCGGCCGAGATCGACTCGGTGAAGATCGTCGAGCCGATGAAGAGCACCGTGAGCAGCGCCGGCCCCGCGATGGTCCAGTTGAGCCAGCTCCCGCCGTCGGCGACGAGTGCCACCGCGCCGAGCGCGTAGAACGCCCACCACTGCGCCTGCTCGAAGAAGAAGTTCGGGTGGCGGCTGTAGGCGAACAGGCCCGTCGTCAGGAAGCCCGGCTCGAGGGTGCCGCCGGCCGCCTTCTTGGCCCGGTGGAAGGCCCATTGCTGCTGGTCGGCCACGGTCTCGCCCACCAGGAACGCGGCGAAGATCACCGAGAACGCGGCATCCCATCCGTTGAAGGGCGTCGGGTGCTCCCACGCGATGTAGGCGGGCAGCGTGATGAGCACCAGGAGAGCGCTCTGGAACCCCACGATGAAGAGCAGGTTGAACACCTGGAACTGCCAACGCTTCATGCGCCCGCGCAGGACCGCCCAGCGGTAGTCCTCCATGCCGGTGTAGCCGCCCTTGCGGGCGAAGTTGAATGTGAGCCGCACACCCCACGCCGTCACGAGCACGGCCATCACGACGAGCCTCGTGGCGTCGACTCCCGCGGCGAGGGCCGCTGCGGCGAAGATCCACACGTAGATCACCGGCACGATCGACCAGATCCGGTCGATCCACGACGTCTCGTTGGTGATGAGGGAGGTGATCCAGCAGAACGCGGCGGCGACGCCCGCGACGATGAGGACGAGGGGGAGGGGTTCCATGGGGTCAGAGTATTGGTCCAGGACCACATCCCGCGTCACTCCGCTTGTCTGTGGTAGGACCACACGTTATCGTGGTCTGACCACACCATGCACTTCATAGAGGAGGGCATGCGGATCCGACATCGATGAGGAGATCCGTGGCAGGGACCCCGACGACGCCGGCGCTCGCGCCGGCCCGCGCCTGGCGCGTCGTGCTCGAGAAGATCGAGACCGACCTGCTCGATGGCATCCTGCGCCCCGGCGACCGGCTCCCGCCCGAACGCGAGCTCGCAACGACCCTCGGGGTCGGCCGTTCCAGCGTGCGCGAAGCGCTGCGGGTGCTCGAGGTGATGGGTCTCATCCGCACCGGCACCGGTTCGGGACCGACGTCGGGCGCCATCATCATCGCCACGCCGGAGGGCGGCATGTCGGCCCTGCTGCGACTGCAGGTTGCCGCGCAGGGGTTCCCCTTCGATGACGTCGTCGCCACCCGCCTCGTGCTCGAATCCGCCGTGGTCGACGCTGTGGCAACCGATCCGGCCCTGTCGACGGCGCGCGCCCGCGAGGTGCTCGAGGCGATGGACGCCGCCGGCCTCACGGCACCCGAGTTCCTCTCGCTCGACGCTCAGCTGCACCTCGCTCTCGCCGAGGCATCCGGCAACGTCGTGATCGCCGCGATGATGGCGGGCCTGCGCACGGCGATCGAGTCGTACGTGCAGGCGGGCGCCGCCGGCATTGCGGAATGGGATGCCGCGGCCGACCGCCTGCGCCACGAGCACCACGCGATCCTCGACGCCGTCGACGCAGGCGATGCCACTCGCGCCCGCACGCTCGTCCATGACCACATCGTCGGCTACTACTCATCGGCAGGCCTCGCCCGCTCCGCGCCCGCCGACTCCGTCCTCGGTTCCGCTCCGGCGGATCCGACCTCCTGAAAGGCACTCCCATGGTCCAGCGCCAGCTCCCCAAGCCTGCAGAGCTGCTCGAGCTCATGCAGTTCAAGAAGCCCGAACTCGACGGCCGCAAGCGCCGGCTCGAGGCGGCACTCACGATCCACGACCTGCGGACGATCGCCAAGCGCCGCACGCCCAAGGCGGCCTTCGATTACACCGATGGCGCCGCCGAGGGCGAGTTCTCGCTCGCCCGCGCGCGCCAGGCGTTCGAAGACGTCGAGTTCCACCCCGACATCCTGCGGCCGGCGGAGCACGTGGACATGTCCACCGAGATCCTCGGGGGTCCGTCGGCGCTGCCCTTCGGCATCGCGCCGACCGGCTTCACGCGCCTGATGCAGACGGAAGGCGAGACCGCCGGTGCGGGTGCGGCCGGGGCCGCCGGCATCCCCTTCACGCTCTCGACCCTCGGAACCACCTCGATCGAGGACGTGAAGAAGGCGAACCCGCACGGGCGCAACTGGTTCCAGCTGTACGTCATGCGCGATCGCGAGATCTCGTACGGGCTGGCCCGCCGCGCCGCGGCCGCCGGGTTCGACACGCTGCAGTTCACGGTCGACACCCCGGTCGCCGGCGCCCGCCTGCGCGACAAGCGCAACGGCTTCTCGATCCCGCCGCAGCTGACGCTGGGCACGATCATCAACGCCATCCCCCGGCCGTGGTGGTGGTACGACTTCCTCACCACGCCGAAGCTGGAGTTCGCCTCGCTGTCGACCACCGGCGGCACCGTCGGCGAGCTGCTGGACGCCGCGATGGACCCGACGATCAGCTACGACGACCTCGCGATCATCCGTGACATCTGGCCGGGCAAGATCGTCGTCAAGGGTGTGCAGAACGTCGCCGACTCGAAGCGCCTGATCGACGCCGGCGTCGACGGCATCATCCTGTCGAACCACGGCGGGCGCCAGCTCGACCGCGCGCCGATCCCGTTCCGGCTGCTGCCCGAGGTGGTGCGCGAGGTCGGCAAGGACGCGACCGTCATGGTGGACACCGGCATCATGAACGGCGCCGACATCGTGGCGTCGATCGCGCTGGGCGCGAAGTTCACCCTGATCGGCCGTGCGTACCTCTACGGCCTCATGGCGGGCGGGCGCCAGGGCGTCGACCGCACCATCGCCATCCTCCGCAGCGAGATCGAGCGCACCATGAAGCTGCTCGGCGTCTCCACCATCGCCGAGCTCGAGCCGCGCCACGTGACCCAGCTCACGCGGCTGATGCCCCTCGCGGGCGCACCGGCCGAGGCGGTCGGCGGTGGCGCGCCGCGCGTGCGCGTCGCGTCCGGTGCGACGGCGCGGGCTCCGCGGACGACGGCGAACGGCAAGGCGGATGCCGCGGCATCCCGCCCCGCGAAGACCACGGCGGCGAAGAGCACGAAGGCCTGAACTCGTCTCGTCACCCGACGCCCGGTCGTTGAGCGAGCGAGGAACGAGCGAGACGAAACGCGCGGGACCCGGCGCAGTCGCGCAGCCCGGGGCGTTTCGTCTCGGTCGCTGGCGCTCCCTCGCTCAACGAGCGTGGCCTTCCTTCGGTCGTTGAGCGAGCGAGGAACGAGCGAGACGAAACGCGCGGGACCCGGCGCAGTCGCGCAGCCCGGGGCGTTTCGTCTCGGTCGCTGGCGCTCCCTCGCTCAACGAGCGTGGCCTTCCTTCGGTC
>NZ_JBJDRK010000083.1:0-12831 GCF_044987405.1 Microbacterium sp. ZW T2_14
CTCCTCGATCAGCGGCGGCGGCGCTGGCCGCGGCCGGTTGGGCCGTCGACGACGTCGAGCCGCCGCTGATCGAGGAGGCTGCGACGCTGTGGCGCCAGATCTCGACCACCGAGATGGTCGGCGCCGTGCATGACGGTGAATGCGGCGTCGAGGTCGTCGACGGTCCGGGCGATCGGCCCGTTCACGGCGAAGAACTGCAGCGACAGCGACACGGGTTCCGTGACGTCGGCCATCGGCGCGGGGATGCGGCCGGCCGACGGGCGCAGCGCGCACACCCCGGCGGCGTAAGCGGGCAGCCGCAGCGACCCGCCGTAGTCGTTGCCGAGGCCGAGCGGTGTCATGCCGGTCGCCACGGCGACCGCGTCGCCGCCGCTCGATCCGCCCGGCACCCGGAACGGGTCCCAGGGGTTGAGCGTGCGACCGAACAGGTCGTTGTCGGTGTCCCAGCGCAGGCCCCAGTCGGGCATGTTGCCGCGGCCGATCGGGATCGCGCCCGCCTCGAGCAGGCGGCGGACCATCGTGGCGTCCTTGGCGGGGACCGCCTCCGCCATGAACGGCCAGCCGCTGGTGCTCGCCGACCAGGTCAGGTCGATGTTCTCCTTCACGGTGAAGGGCACGCCGGCCAGCGACCCGACGGTCTCCCCGGCGTCGAGCGCCGCGTCGACGGCATCGGCAAGGGCGCGTGCCCGCTCGTGGAACACGACGGTGAGCGCGTTCACCGCAGGGTTCACCGCGTCGATGCGGTCCAGGTGGGCGTCGATCACGGCGCGTGCGGTCGTCGAACGCGAGCGCACAGCATCCGCGATCTCGCGCATGCTGAGCTGCCACAGGTCTCGGTCGGTCATCTCTCTCCTCGGGGCGTAGGGATCTTGGTCGTCGCGGTCGCGACGGTCGGCAGGGCGGACGTGCGTGCGGGGAGCCGGCGCCGCGGTACCCAGCCGGCCCGCGGGATCGAGTCGAGCAGCGTCCGGGTGTACTCCGCGTGCGGGCGGTCGAGGACGTCGGCGATGGGGCCCTGCTCCACGACCGCACCGGACTTCATCACGACGACGTGGTCGCAGAGCCGGCGAACGGTGGTCAGGTCGTGCGAGATCATCAGCAGCGCGACACCGGTGGTGCGACGGATGCCGTCGAGCAGCGTCAGGATCTCGACCTGCGTCGTGACGTCCAGCGCCGAGACCGCCTCGTCGAGGACCAGGATCTCGGGTTCGGCGGCGAGCGCCCGCGCGATCGCGACACGCTGCCGCTGGCCGCCCGACAGTGAACGGGGTCGCTGTGCGGCCAGCGCCGGCGCGAGCATCACGGCGGCCATGAGTTCGTCGACGCGGGCGTCGAGCTCGGCGCGGCCGATGCCGCGCCGATGCACGGCGACCGCCTCCGACAGACACTGACGCACCGTCTGGCGGGGGTCGAGGGACTGGTACGGGTCCTGGAACACCATCTGAGCGATGCGCGCCCGAGCCCGCCGGTCGGCCGCGCTCCGGGCCGGCCTGGTCCAGTCGGCGCCCTTGACGGTGACCGAGCCGGCATCCGCCGTCTCGAGCCCGCAGATGATGCGAGCGGTCGTGGACTTGCCCGAGCCGGACTCGCCGACGATGCCCAGCGAGCCGCCTCGCGCCAGCGTGAAGCCGACATCGTCGACCGCCACGAACTGCTCGCGGCCGCCGCGCGGCGAACGCACCGGGAACGTCTTGCGCAGACCGCCGACGGACAGCACCGGCGCCTCGACCCCGATGCGGTCCGCGATCAGGTCACCCGGCAGGGTGGCCGACAGCAGGCGCTGCGTGTACGGATCCGAGGCGTCCTGCCGCATCGTCGCCGCCCGCAGCGTCTCGACCGTGCGCCCGTGCTGCATGACCGCGACGCGGTCGCAGACGGCGCCGGCCAGCGCCAGGTCGTGCGTGATGAACAGCAGTGCGAGGTCGCGGTGGCGGCGGAGGTCGGCGATCACCGCCATCACCTCCTCCTGCGTGGTCACGTCGAGTGCCGTCGTGATCTCGTCGGCGAGCAGGATCGGCGGATCCATCGCGAGGGTCGCCGCGATCATCACGCGCTGCAGCAGTCCACCCGACAGGTCGCCCGGCCGCTGGCGCATCCGGCGCGCCGGATCCGGGATGCCGACCTCGGCGAGCAGGTCCTGCGCGCGCCGGTCCGCGGCATCCGGCTTCTCCCCCGCGACCGAGACGAGCGCCTCCGTCATGAAGTCGCCGATGGTGCGCAGCGGGTTGAGGTGCGCCCGCGGCGTCTGGAACACCATGCCCAGGCGCCGCGCGCGGATGTCGCGCAGACGCCGCGGCGGGAGCGTCGAGATGTCCTCGCCATCGATGCGGATCGTGCCGCCCACGGTGAAGCCCGGGGGAAGGAGTCCGGCGACGGCCCGCACCGACAGCGTCTTGCCCGACCCCGACTCGCCCACCAGGCCCAGTGCCTCGCCGGCACGCACCTGCAGCGTGCAGTCGTGCACGAGCATCCGCGGTTGCTGAGACTGTCGCCGAAGGTCGGGCGCCGGCGCGGCGATCGACACCTGATCGAGTTCGAGCACGAGAGCGGTCATCGGTCGGCTCCTTCGGCCCATGTGGTCACGCGTGCGCCCAGGATGTTGACCGCGAGCACCGTGACGACCACGAGCGCCGCCGGGAACATCGACTGCTCGGGCGCGCCGACGAGCAGCGACGGCTGCCCGGCGGCGATCATGACACCCCAGTCGGATGCCGGGGGCTGAGCCCCGAGGCCGAGGTACGAGATCGCGGCGAGGTCGAGCATCGCGTAGCCGAAGCCCACCGTGGACTGCGCGAGCACGGCCGGCAGGAGGGCGGGAACCAGGTGGCGGAAGCAGATGGCGAACGATCCGACACCCTGGATCCGCAGGGCGGCGACGTACGGCTTCGAGAGCTCCTGCCGCGCTGAGGCGCGCACCAGGCGCGAGACGATCGGGATGTAGGCGATCGACAGGGCGACGATGGGCGCGATGAGCCCCTTGCCGAACATGGACACGGCGAGCACCGCGAGCACGAGGCCCGGGATGGCGAAGATGACCTCGATCAGCCGCGAGCTCGCGCCGTCCACCCATCCGCCGAACCACGCGGACACGATGGCGATCAGCGTGCCGAGGAGCGACGAGGCGAGCACGACGAGGATCGGTCCGACCACGCTCGGGCGGGCGCCGACGAGGACGCGCGACAGGATGTCGCGGCCGAGGTCGTCGGTGCCCATCCAGTGGGCGGGCGAGGGCGGCGCCGCGACCGGTCCGACGTAGAGCTGGTTCGGGTCGTACGGGGCGAGCAGCGGGCCGAACAGCGCCATGCCCAGGATGCCGATCATCACGATGCCGGCCGCGATCAGCAGCGGATCGCGCACGGCCAGGCGACGGGCGAAGGTCGGGACGCGGCCGCCGGCGAGCTGGGCGACGCTCATGCGTTCCTCCTCGGCTTGACGGAATCCGGGTCGATCAGGGCGATCGCGATATCGGCCGCCGCGTTGAAGACGACGAACAGGATCACGAACAGGAGCGAGATCACCTGCACGACCGGGAGGTCCTTGCGGGCGGCCGCCTCGGTCAGCAGCGAGCCGAGCCCGCCCAGTCCGAACGCCTGCTCGGCGATGGCGGAGGCGGCGAAGAGCCCTGCGACGGTGGCGCCCGAGATCGCGAGGATCTGCGGCGACGCGTTGAGGAACACGTGATGCCGGAAGATCCGACCGCGCGGGATGCCGCGCACGCGGGCGGTGTCGACGTGCTCGGAGAGCAGCTGCCCGACCACCGCACCGCGCGTGATCCTGCTGAGGTAGGCGATGTACAGCACCGACAGCGAGATCGCCGGCAGGGTCAGGTGGTAGAGGTTGTCGAGAAGCCCTTCGCCGGCGCCGTACACCGGGAACCAGCCGAGCACGCGGCCGAAGATCCAGATGAGCAGGATCGCCACGACGAAGGTCGGCAGGGCGACGCCGAACGCAGTGGCGACGAGCACGGCACGGTCGGTTCCCCGCCCTCGTGTGGCGGCCAGGATGCCGGAGCCGACGCCGAACACCGCGATGAGCACCAGCGTGTAGAGCACGAGCAACAGGGTGATCCCGAAGCGCGGCGCGATGAGCTCGACGACCGGCGTCTTGTACACGAAGGACGTGCCGAGGTCGCCGCCGAGCACCCCCGTGATCCAGAAGAAGTACTGCACCCACACCGGCTGGTCGAGGTGGTACTCCGCCTTGATGGCCGCGACCATCTCCGGCGTCGGGCGCAGACCCCCGGCGAGCGCGACGACCGGGTCGCCGGGGGTGAGCAGGACCGCGGAGAAGATGACGATGCTCGCCAGGAACAGGGTGAGCACCAGCCCTCCGAGCTTTCCCAGCAGCTGCCGGGCAACGCTGGCGTTCATCGTCATCCCTCTCCGTTGCGCGGTGACGCGCCGATCACTTGCCGCCGAGGTGCTGTGCCCACGGGCTGGAGTACGCCGCGACCGAGGTCACGACACCGCTCAGCTCGTCGCTCAGGAAGGTCGTGTGGTACGAGCCCGCGAGTGTCACCTGCAGCAGGTCGGGCGCGAAGATCTCCTGCGCACCGACGTACGCCTCGGCCGCGCCCGTTGCATCCGGGGTGGTGCGCGCGGCCTCGAGCCCGGCGGTGACGTCGGGGTTCGCGTAGCCGGTCCAGTTGAAGATGCCGCCCATCTCGGCCGGGAGCAGGAACAGCTGCGGGTAGGCGAGTACGCCCGGCGTCTCGGTGTAGCCCGTCGTCGCGACGAAGTCGATGTTCTCGCGGGGGCCGGGGGCGGGCAGGAAGATCGCGGCGAAGTCCGCCGGCTGCCGCTCATCGATCTCGATCGTCAGGCCGATCTGCCCGGCGGCGCTCTGCACGATCGCCGCGGTCTGCGACAGCTCCTTGCTGCCCGCAGGGATCGCGAGGCGCAGGGGCACCGAGGTGTCCTCGCCCGATTCCTCGACGAGCTTCTTCGCGGAGTCGAGGTCCACCTCGGGCGCTGCGAGGGCGTCGTAGCCCGCCTGGTACACGTCGGCCGCCGACGAGCCCGACCACGAGAACGGGGCGACGAAGGTGCTCTGCGGCTGACCCAGCCCGTGCAGCACCGTGGAGATGTACTGCTGCCGGTCGATCGCGAGGCTCAGCGCCTGGCGGATCAGGGGATTCGCCCCCGCTCCGGTGTCACGGGTGGGACCGAACGAGAACGACGCCGTGGAGGGGCCGATGACCAGTCGGCCCTTGTCGGACGACTCGAACGCGCTGCGGCTGCCCGGCGCCACGTTGAACGCTCCGTCGACCTCGCCCTCCAGGAGCGCGTTCGTGAGCGTGGTGCCGTCGGAGATGAACCGGTAGGTGAGCTTCTTCACCAGCGGCGCACCGTCCCAGTAGTCCTCGTTGGCGACCGTGACGATCTCGCTTCCGGGCGTCCAGCTCTCGAGCTCGTAGGGTCCCGCACACATCAGCTCGCCGCCGGAAGTGCCCAGCGCCGGCCCCTGGGCCTCGCCCACGGCCTTGCTCAGCACCGCGCCGGCGCCGCCGGCGATGGCGTCGCGGAACGTCGAGTCGGGGGCCACGAAGTGCACCGTCACCTGGTTCTCGCCGGTGACCTCGATCCCGCCCTCCGGCGCGACGAGCACGAAGGCGCCGTAGAAGGCCGACGTGACGTCGGAGTGGTGGCGTTCGAGGCTGTACACCACGTCCTGCGGCGTCACCGGCGTCCCGTCCCAGAACATCACGCCCGGGCGGATGTCGATGACGAACGTCACCGGATCGACCCAGTCGGCGGTCTCCGCGATCCCGGCTTCGACCGTGAAGTCGGGCTGCACGCGCAGCAGGCTGTCGCACAGGTTCGGCTGGACGAAGTTGTAGTCGGCGCCCGGTACGAGCGAGCGCGGCTCGCCCTCCACGAGGGCCCACGTCACCTCGTCGACCTCGGTCGTGCCCGCGGGCAGCGCGTCGACGAGCTCGATGGGTGCGGACGTCTCATCGCCGGTCGGCGACGTCTCGACGTCGCGGGGCGTGCATCCCGCGAGCAGCACCAGGGCCGCAGCGGCTGCGACGACCGTGGCGGCCTTGCCTCGGTTTCTCATCTCGGTTCCTTTCGGGTCGGTCGAGGGAGATCACAGATCGCGGCGCCGTCGCCGCGGTATCCCTCAGGGTAGTACAACACTGTTGTACATCAACGTTGCATTTATGTTACGGGCGTGAATAAGGTGGGTGTCATGCCCCGGGAGGTAGACGCCGATCAGCGGCTCGCAGACATCGCCGCCGCGACGATCCGCGTCGCCCGATCCGGCGGCTCGCACGCCGTCACGATCCGCTCGGTCGCGAAGGAGCTCGGGGGCTCGACCACGCTGGTCACGAACTACCTGCCCTCGCGGGCGGCGCTCATCCTGAACGCCCTCGATCACGGGCGCGACCGCTGGCAGACCACGCTCGAGGCGTCGCTGGCTGCTGCCGCGCCGGAGGACCGTTTCGCAGCCGTCATCGAGTGGTCGCTCACGACGGGTCCCGACGAGCCGGTGCTGCGCGCGCTGATCCTCGAGATCGTCGCCAACGCCGACCGCGAGCCCGACCTCCGCGCGGCTCTTCACCGCGAGACGGCGGACTTCCAGCGCGGCCTGCTCGAGGAGGCACGGCGCGCCGGTTACGCCGACCCCGAGCACGTCGCCGGGCTCGCCTACCTGCTCGTGCGCGGGTCGTATGTCGCCAGCTCCGAGGACCCGGCGCGGTGGGACGAGCCGCAGCTGCGTCACGTGATCCACGCGACCCTCTCGGCGCAGCCGCGCACGAGCGTGCATCAGCGCACCACGTAGACCCGGACGC
Source organism: Microbacterium sp. ZW T2_14 (assembly GCF_044987405.1). NCBI lineage: Bacteria > Bacillati > Actinomycetota > Actinomycetes > Micrococcales > Microbacteriaceae > Microbacterium > Microbacterium sp. ZW T2_14. The sequence goes on from NZ_JBJDRK010000083.1 coordinate 6,797, forward strand.
ACACCTGGCCGTCCTCGTCGCGCGCGAGCCCGATGAACTGGTGCTCGGCCAGCCAGCGGTGGGGCGCGGCATCCGTCTGGAACACCGGCGCGGTGCGGAAGTAGTACTCCGTCTCGGGGACGTTCTCCCCGGCCTCGACGCGCGCGATCACCTCGGCCGATGCCCGGTAGTAGCCGCGGTTGATGATGTCGATGACCGCGCCGTCGTCGGCGCGCAGCAGATACCGCGCCTCCAGCTGGGCGGTGCCCGACCGCTCGACCGCCCAGTCGCCGCCTCCCGGCAGCACCTCGCCGTTGAGCAGCGGTCCGGCGACCGTCCCGCCCGCGATCGGGGTGAAGCTCAACTCCTCGTCGGCACTGCGGCCGATGCGCAGGTACGGGGCGATATCGACGCGGATCTCGAATGCGAACTCCAGCACGGGTTCGTTCATGGACGGGCCTCCTCGGCTCGGGTGTCGGGCAGAACTGTCAGGATGACGCGCAGCGGCTCGCCGCCGCCGAGCACGACGCGCTGCCGGTTGGTCGTGGTGGCCACGGCGCCCCACGGCTCCTCGCCGGTGCCCGGCTGCGGCAGGAATTCGGGGAAGTCGCTCGAGTGCACGTGCAGGCGCAGTCGGTGCCCGGCGTGCACGCGATAGCCCAGCTGTCCCAGGTCGATGTCGACGTTCGCGGGGTCTCGGGCGTCGGTGACGTCGACCTGGCCGCGCGCGATCCGCAAGGCCGTGCCGTCGGGCGCCAGATCGAGCAGCCGCGCGAAGACATCCATCACCGGACCGTCGGACGAGACGGATGCCGCGACCCGCACGGGCCCCGCCAGATCGACGTCGCGGGCGAACGCCTCGGTGGTGAACGACAGCACATCGGCCCGCGCGCCCAGCGCAGCCTCGTCGGGCTGGAAGAGCAGGAAGGCGAACGCGTTCGGCACACTCGAGGGCACGAGCTGTTCGGGGTCGTGCAGCCACTCGAGCTCGGTCGCGGCATCCGGAGCCTCGGTCGAGAGCCCTCCGCTCGCGTGCGCGTACAGCGTGCGCGTGACCGCCTGCGACGGAGGCCACGTCTCCGAGGCCCGCATGCCCGAGGTGCCGGCCAGATTCCAGCTGACCCGCGGGATGTCGGACGCCCGGCCTCGACCCCGCACGAACACCTCGAAGAAGTCGACCGCGGGTTGCAGCATCCGTGGCAGTTCCGCACGGATCTGCTCGTCGCCGCGCTCCTCGACGCGCGCCGTGAGCGGGTCGTCGAGGTAGTACGACTCGTGGTCCATGGATTCGATGCGGAGGAAGTGGTTCAGCGCCCACGCGGGTCGCTTCTCGATCTCGGCGACGTCGGCCCACGACAGCGGCGCGCAGTTGTCCCACCAGCCGATCGTGTGCAGGGTCGGCACGGGACGCGCGTCGAACGGGCTCGCGAACGGGAATCGCGGCAGGTGCACGGCGTGCGGATACCACTGGTCGTACGAGAGCGAGCGCGAGCCGAGCTCCGCCAGGACCTCCTCGGCCTGGGCGCTGAACGGGCGCAGGACCGGGTCGAGCTCCCAGAAGTAGGCGTCCTGGGAGTGGAAGTAGGTCAGCGGGTAGAGGTAGGTGATCGCCCACTCGACGGGCCGCGTCCGCTCCCCCACGGCGGCTCGGACCGGTTCCCCGAGCATGGTCCCGGTCACCCGCGGGGCGATGGCCTTCAGCGCGGGATGCTGCGACGCCACCGCCGCCCACTGCGTGTAGCCGTAGTAGCTGTCGCCCCACATCGCGACGCGGCCGTTGGACCACGCCTGCCGCACGATCCAATCGATCGTGTCGTGGCCGTCGTCGACCTCGTTGACGAACAGGAGTGCGTCGCCCTCGGAGCGGAACTTGCCCCGCACGTCCTGGGCGACGACGCGGTAGCCGCGGTCGGTGAAGTACTCGGCGATCAGCGGGATGAACGTGTACTCGCCGCTCTTGTCGTACGGCAGCCGGATCAGGATCGTGTCGCCGGGCGTCGCGTCGGGCGCCGCCGGGGCGCCCGGCAGGTACACGTCCGTCGCGAGGAGCACGCCGTCACGCATGCTCACGCGCTCCTCGCGGGCGGCGGGGCTGACGGGCGCGGGTCCGACATGGACGATCTGGGGCACTGACGACTCCTCTGCGAGCGGGATGAGAGCAACCGTAGGGATCGTCGCGTTGTTAGTCAAGTCTGACTAGACAATAAACTGTGACCTGACGCACTATGGTGCGAGAAGGAGGTTTCGATGGCTCGACCGTCCGTCGCCGAGGAGCGCACGCAGCAGATCGTCGACGCGACGATCCGCACCATCGCCGCCCACGGCATCACCGGAGCCAGCCTCGAGCGCATCGCCGAAGAGGCCGGCATGTCACGGGGACACGTGCGGCACTTCGTCGGAAATCGCGAGGAGCTGCTCCGCGAGAGCGCCCGCCGGTTCTACTACGAAGGCGCCGAAGGCGACTCGATGCTGCCGGCGGGAACGCGCGATGTCGCGCGCGCCCTCGACTTCCTGTTCGGCGACGAGTTCGCGTCGCCCGGCAACGAGAACGCCGTCGTGCTCGGGTTCGTCGAGGCGGCCCGCACCGATCCCGTGCTCGCCGGCCTGCTCGTATCCGCCTACCAGGGCACGCACCACGCGCTCGCCGAACTCCTGGGCGCCGAACACCCGGCCGCCGACGCCGCCGCATGCGCGTCCGTGGCCTACGGCGTCGTCGGCATCGCGCTGCACAACGTCTTCCTGAGCGACATCGCCTCGGCGGCGACCGGTACGGCGACCGCGCGCGCCGCGGCCGAGCGCCTCATCGCGACCCTGGACTGAGCCTCGGCAGGATACGGGCGCTGAGCGAGCGCCGGCGAGACGAAGCGGGACCCCCGGGCGCCTGCGCCTGCACGCTGTCGGCGATGCGGCCTAGTCTCGGGGCATGCGCCGGTCGCGAGAGGCGGGGGCATGAATGCGGATGCCGCGGTGCCGGCCACTGCGGTCAGGCCGTGGGTGCTGCACGTCGACATGGACCAGTTCATCGCGGCAGTGGAGGTGCTGCGCCGGCCGGAGCTCGCCGGCAAGCCGGTCATCGTCGGGGGGCGCGGGGATCCCACGGAACGCGCGGTCGTCTCGACCGCGTCGTACGAGGCGCGCGCGTTCGGCGTCGGGTCGGGCATGCCGCTGCGCATCGCGGCGCGGAAGGTTCCGGATGCCGTCATCCTGCCGGTCGACGCACCCCTTTACCTGGCCGCATCGGAACAGGTCATGGCGACGCTGCGCGACCAGCCGGGCGCCGTGGTGCAGGTGCTCGGCTGGGATGAGGCGTTCGTCGGCACCGAGACGGACGACCCCGAGGCGTACGCCCGCCGTCTGCAGCAGGACGTGCTCGACCGCACGCGGCTGCACTGCTCCGTCGGCATCGGCGACACGCTCGTGCGCGCCAAGGTCGCGACCGGCTTCGGCAAGCCGCGTGGCACCTTCCGGCTCACCGCCGACAACTGGCTCGAGGTCATGGGCGACCGTCCCACGATCGAGCTCTGGGGCGTCGGTTCCAAGGTGTCTAAGCGGCTCGCCCTGCTCGGCATCCGCACCGTCGCCGAGCTCGCCGTCGCGGGTGACTCCGCGCTGACGGGCGAGTTCGGGCCGCGGATGGGGCTCTGGTACCGGCAGCTCGGCCGCGGCGACGGCTCGGCCGTCGTCGACGACACGCCCTGGGTCGCCCGCGGGCACAGCAAGGAGACCACGTTCCAGGCCGACATCGTCGATCCCGCCGAGATCGAGGCGGCCGCCAGGATCCTGCTCGACGAGGTGCTGGACGAGGTGGCGGCCGACGATCGTCCGGTCGTGGGCCTCGGGCTCAAGGTGCGCTACGCGCCGTTCCTCACGAAGACCTTCACCAAGAAGATCCCCTCGACCGCCGACCGCGCGATCGTTCGCGCACGGACGATGGAGCTCGTCGCGAAGATCGAGCCCGGCCGCCCCATCCGCCTGCTCGGCGTGCGCGCCGAGATGGCGATGCCCGACGACGCGCGCGAGGGCCACACGCCGACCCGCAGCGGGTGGTGACGGCCGGGTCGGACATGGCGTCCCCGGTCCTCAACTGCCGGTCCCTGAGCTTGTCGAAGGGCCTGCACACGTCACCCCCGGTCCCTGAGCCTGTCGAAGGGCCCACACCGCAAAGCCCGCGGCCCTCACCCTCCGCTCCCTCAGCCCTCGGCCCATGTGCCTGTCGAAGGGTCCGCACCGCAAAGCCCCCGGCCCTCACCCTCCAGTCTCGACCCATGGCCTCCTGCGCACAGCGTCCCCTTCGGAGTCTGTACACAGATCCCGTCCGCTCTGTCCCCGTCACGCAACTGCGGGCGCAGAGTATGCACATGGCTTGGACATACATCCTCCGCTGCCGGGACGGCAGCTATTACACGGGCAGCACCGACAAGGCGCTCGAGGCCCGGGTATGGGAACACAACCACGACGATGCACGTGCGGCGAACTTCACGCGGAGGCGTCGGCCGGTGGTTCTGGTCTACGCCGAGGATTTCGGACGGATAGAGGATGCCTTCCACCGCGAGAAGCAGTTGCAGGGTTGGTCGCGCACCAAGAAGGAGGCTCTCATCCAAGGCCGCGGATCCGACCTTCCCGGGCTTTCGCGACCCGCGCCCTGAGCCCTTCGCAGGACGCTTCGACAAGCTCAGCGACCGGACGAGGCGCTTCGACAAGCTCAGCGACCGGACGAGGCGCTTCGACAAGCTCAGCGACCGGACGAGGCGCTTCGACAAGCTCAGCGACCGGACCAGGCCCAGCGACCGGACCAGGCCCAGTGACCGCACGAGGCGCTTCGACAAGCTCAGCGACCGATGACGTGACGCCGGGCGGCGCCGGGTCAGAGCCGGGGGTCGATCGCGACCCGCACATCGGCGCCCGCCGCGGCGCGTTCCAGCGCAGCGTCGAGCTGCGACAGCGGGTGCGGGCGCCCCACGAGCTGCGCGAAGGGATAACGGTGCGCGTGCTCCTCGAGGAAGCGGATCGCGCCGGCCAGATCCGCCGGGTCGTAGTTGTGCACCCCGCGGACGGTCGTGAGGTTACGGACCGTGCGTTCGGGATCCAGGGCGTACGACGGACCCGGTGAAACGCTGCCGACGAGCACGACGACGCCCCCGACGCCGATCTCGTCGAGTGCCGTGGAGACCGCTGCGGCCGCTCCCGAGGCCTCGATCGCGATGTCGAGCTCGCTCGCGCGCAGCCGTCGCAGTGCCCGGGCCAGGGACCCGGATTCCGCCGGGTCGATGATCGCGGCGGCGCCGAACGACCGGGCCAGCGTGCGCCGCGACGGGTCGGGATCGGCGACGATCACGCGGGCGCCGGCCCGCGTCGCGATCGCCGTGGCGGTGAGCCCGATCAGGCCGGCGCCCGTCACCAGCACGGTCGCGCCTTCGATGTCGATGATGTCGGCGGCCCGGTCCACCGCCGCCCACGCGGTCGCGGTCGCACACGCCGCCGGCGCGAGCACCGCGGCGGGGATCGACTCGCCGACGCGCACGATCGCTGTGCCCGCGCGCAGGTGCACATGCGTGGCGAAGCCCCCCGACAGCTCCCACCGCGCGACGAGCCGCTCGTGACCGTACTTGCGCAGCTCGCGGCACTTCTGCGGCAGGCCGCGCCGACACCGATCGCAGGAGCCGCAGGATGCCATGATCGACCACACGACGCGGTCGCCCACGCCGATCGCCACACCGTCGACGGCCCTCACGTCGTCGAGCACCTCGACCACGCGTCCGACGTACTCGTGGCCCAGCACCAGCGGCGTCGGGGCCTTGCGATGCCCCGAGACGGTGTGCACGTCCGAGCCGCAGACCGTCGCGAGCTCCAGCTCCACGAGCACGTCGCCCACGTCCAGCCTCACGCCGGGGACGGCGATCGCCTCGTGGGGTCGCCCGGGCCCGAGCCACACCATGGCGGTGGCGGGCGGCGCGAGGCGCACGTCGCGCGAGGCGACCACGGGGGCCATGGCCGCCGACGCCACGTCAGGCGTCGATTCCGAGGAGGGCCGGCAGCGCCGAGACGTCGTCGATGAC
>NZ_JBJDRK010000084.1:0-12708 GCF_044987405.1 Microbacterium sp. ZW T2_14
CACTGCCCCCGGGTGAAGGGTCCGATCCGCTGCGCCTCGGCGGCCTCGGTGGCCGCAGCCGAGCCGCAGCGGATCGGACCCTTCACCCGGGGGCAGTGGGCCGGCATCGTGATCGTCGGCGGAGCGGGCCTCCTCTACGCCGCGGCGATGGCCGTGCTCGCCGTGCGCTGGCTGCTGTCGACGTCGTGGGGCACCGACTTCCTCGCGACGTACCCGGGCGAGTATCACCTGCCCGAGGGCGCGCCGATCGGGTTCCCGGCGTGGCTCGGGTGGCAGCACTTCTTCAACGTCTTCCTGATGGTGCTCATCATCCGGTCGGGTCTGCGGGTGCGCACCGAGAAGCGGCCGACCGCGTTCTGGTCGCCGCGGAACAACGGCCGCCGCAAGATCAGCCTGAACCTGTGGTTCCACCAGTCGCTCGACATCCTGTGGCTGGTCAACGGCGTCGCCTTCGTCGTGCTGCTGTTCGTGACGGGGCAGTGGATGCGCATCGTGCCCACCTCGTGGGAGGTGTTCCCCAACGCGGTGTCGGCCGCGCTGCAATACGTGTCGCTGGACTGGCCGACAGAGAACGGGTGGGTGAACTACAACGCGCTGCAGCAGCTGGCGTACTTCGCGACGGTGTTCATCGCCGCGCCGCTGGCCGCCATCACCGGTGTGCGCATGTCGGGGGTGTGGCCGAAGAACGCGGCGGGGCTGAACAGGGCGTACCCGGTGGAGTGGGCGCGTGCGGTGCACTTCCCGGTGATGCTGTACTTCGTGGCGTTCATCGCCGTGCACGTGTTCCTCGTGTTCGCGACCGGGGCGCTGCGCAACCTCAACCACATGTACGCGGCACAGGGCTCGGTCGATCCGAATGCCTACGCGGACAACTGGACGGGCTTCTGGTTCTTCGTCGCGTCGCTCGTGGTGATCGCGGCCGCCTGGATCGCCGCGCGGCCGCTCGTGCTGGCCCCCATCGCCCGCCTCTTCGGCAAGGTCTCCGGGCGCTGAGGTCTCCCCGGCGCGGCGGGCGGCGTTTCGTCTCGCTCGTTCCTCGCTCGCTCAACGACCGGAAGACCGCGGGGCGGGCGGCGTTTCGTCTCGCTCGTTCCTCGCTCGCTCAACGACCGGAAGACCGCGGGGCGGGTGGCGTTTCGTCTCGCTCGTTCCTCGCTCGCTCAACGACCGGAAGACCGCGGGGCGGGTGGCGTGTCGTCTCGCTCGTTCCTCGCTCGCTCAACGACCGGGCCTTGGTCGCCGGTCGCACAACGACCGCCGTCAGTCGTCGACGCGGATGCCGGCGAGGTCGGCGAGCGCGGGTGCCATGAGCTGGAGCTGCTCGGACGAGATCGTCGCTCCGCGGAGCCCTTCGAGGCCCACCACCTGAGCGATGTCGGCGCCGCGCAGGTCGACGTCGGTGAGCCGTGCCCCGCTCGCGTTCACCGTGCCGATGCGCGTGGACTCGAACGTGACGCGCCGGGCCGCGGCATCCAGCAGATCGATCTCGTCGATGGTGGAGTCGATGAAGGCGACGTCCAGCAGTTGCGCCGCGCGCAGGTTGACGTAGCCGAGTTTGCAGCGGGTGAAACGGATGCCGCGCCACGACGCGTCGTACGCCTCGAAGGATCCGAACCGGCTGTCGCGCACCTCGACGTCGCGCCAGTCGCTGCGTGCACCGGAGACCGCGGGGATGTCGGCCCCGGCGATCACCGATTCGGTGAGGTGTGCGCCGCGCAGCGTCCAGGTGCCGACCCCGAGGCCCTGGAAGCGGCAGACCTCGACGGTGTCGCCGACCTCGAGCTGCCATGTCTCGCGGATCACGTCGGCGTATGCCACAGCCTCGAACGGGGCGGAGCCGAAGGTCTCCGGGTCTCCAACGGGGAGGTCGCTCAGCACGCTCTCGTCGAAGTCGAACTGGGGTGCCTGCGTACCGCTGCCTCTGCGCGCCGTCTTCGTCCGTATCGCCACCACTGCACCCTAGCCCGCTGTCACGACACGACCGCCGCCGCGTGCCATCCTGGGTCGCATGACCCTGCGTCGCATCAGCCTGGTGATCCCTCCCGTCGGCCCGTGGGGCGCACAGGCGCGCTGGTACCGCTGGGCCGACGAGGTCGGGTATGACGTCGCCTACACCTACGACCACCTCACCCACGCCACGGCCCGCGGCGACTGGCTCGGCGAGGCATTCACGACCCTGACGGCGGCCGCGGCGGTCACCGAGCGGATCCGGCTCGGGACCCTCGTCGCGTCCGGCGTCTTCCGCCGGCCGGTTGCGCTCGCGCGGGCCGCGATGACCGTGCAGGACATCTCCGAGGGGCGCCTCGTGCTGGGGCTCGGGCTGGGAGCACCCCCGTGCGAGCTCGCCGATCGCGGCGAGAACTCGACCATGGGGGAGATGTCCGCGCGCTTCGCCGATGTCGTCGAGGGCTACCGGGCGGTGCTCGACGGCGCCACGCAGTGGCAGGGCAAGACGATGTCGTTCACCGGCCTCGAGACGACGGGGCGCCCGGAGGGCGTCGACGCCCCCGAGCTGCTGCTCGCCGCGCACGGCCCGCGCGCGCTGAGGTTGGCAGCGCGCTACGCCGACACGTGGAACACCTACGGCGGACCAGGGTCGACGCAGCTCGAGGGGGAGGAGTACTGGCAGCTGATCGCGCAGCAGGCCGCCGGCTTCACGGCGGAGTGCGATCGGGTCGGACGAGACCCGTCGACGGTGCGGCGCTCGCTGCTGCTGGGCTTCGGCCGCGTACGCCCGACCTCCGATGTCGACGCCTTCCTCCAGGCAGCCGAGCAGGCGGAGAGCCTCGGCGTCGACGAGCTCGTGGTCTACAGCCCCGACTCGCCCGCCGGTATGGGCTCGGACCCGCGCGTGCACGAGCGGGCGCTCGCGCAGCTGCGCTGACATCGCGCGGACCCCGCCTACGCGGCGCCTCGCACAGGGGGCACCCTCGAGCTCAGGGCCCGGACTCGTGGGGGATAACCCGAAGACAAGACTCCGGCTGCCTCGGGCGCGCCCGGCGCCCCGCGCGCCTACCGTAAGGGGCATGACCTCCTCGGACTCTCCCGCCGTCCACCCGGTGACGCGGCCCGCCCAGGTGGCGGGCGCCATCGCACAGCTCGCCGCGCTCGGCGTGATCGGCGTCACCGCGTTCACGCTCGTCCTCTCGCTGCTGAGCGTCGGCATCGCCCTCGTGTTCGTCGTCGGCATCGGCCTGCTGGTGCTCGCGGGGCTCGTCTACGTGCTCTTCGCGCTGGGATGGCTCGAGACGCAGCGGGTCGACGGTCTCTACGGCTTCGGGCTTCCCGCACTCCGGCCGCGGAGGAGCGGACGGCCCGGATTCGGCGGCGCCATGCGGACGCTCTGGCTGCAGGCGATCGACCCGCTCACCTGGCGGGCGATCGCGAACCTGGCGATCGCGACGATCCTCGGATGGGTCGTGGTGGCCCTCGCCGGACTCCTGGTCTCGGGCGCCGTGCTCGCCTTCACGCCGCTGTTCGCCGAGTCGAGCGCGGTGCGACTGGCCCGCACCGGCATCGAGGTCCCCCTCTCCTGGGCGGTGCCGGTCGGCATCCTCGCCGTGCTCGTCGGCGCCGCCGGCCTTGTGGGGCTCGGCGTGCTCCACGGCATCATGGCGCGGGCGATCATGGTGCCGTCGCGCGAGGCGCAGCTGGCGGCGGAGGCGCGCGTCTCGAGCCAGCAGCACGCCGGCGCCGTCCGCGCTGCCGACGTCGAGCGCACGCGCATCGAGCGCGACCTCCACGACGGCGTCCAGCCGCGGCTGGTGTCGGTCGGCATGACGCTGGGCCTGGCGCAGCAGAAGATCGAGACCGACCCCGAGGCGGCACGCGCCCTCATCGCCGAGGCCCACACCTCGACCAAGGCGGCCATCACCGAACTGCGACAGCTGGCCCGCGGCATCCACACGTCCGTCCTCGACGATCGGGGACTCGACGCCGCCCTGTCGGCGCTCGTGGCCCGCTCGGTCGTGCCGGTGCACACCGACGTGCGGCTCGACGGCCGCTGCAGCCGTGAGACGGAGGCGGCGGCGTACTTCGTTATCGCCGAAGCGCTCACCAACGCGGCGAAGCACTCCCGGGCCACCGAGGTGCGGGTCGTGGCGCGGCTGCGCGAACCGGGCACGCTGTGGGCGCGGGTCGAGGACAACGGCGTGGGCGGTGCGCGGGTGATCGCCGGCGGCGGACTCGACGGCATCGTCAACCGCGTTCTCGCGGCCGGCGGCGAGGCCCGCATCGACAGTCCCGTCGGCGGACCGACGAGCGTGGAGGTGAGCATCCCGTGCGCATCCTGATCTGCGAGGACTCGGCGCTGCTGCGGGCAGGCCTCGTGCGGGTGCTCGAGGACGCCGGCCACCAGGTGGTCGCGGCTCTTCCCGACGCGTCGCACCTCGACGAGACCGTCGACCGGACCGCTCCCGAGCTGTGCATCCTCGACGTGCGCCTGCCCCCGAGGTGGACCGACGAGGGCATCCGGGCGGCGCTGTCGCTGCGCGCCCGGCTGCCCGAGCTCGCCGTCCTCGTGCTGTCCCAGTACGTCGAGGAGCGCTACGCCGCCGACCTCATCTCGTCCAGCGGCGGCGCACTCGGCTACCTCCTCAAGGACCGCGTCGCCGACGTCACCGACTTCCTCGAGGCGATCGAACGCATCGCCTCGGGCGCCACCGTGCTCGACCCGGAGGTCGTCGCGCAGCTCCTCAGCCGTCGCACGCGGGACGAGCGGATGCTGCGCCTCACGGATCGCGAAGCCACGGTGCTCGCCCTGATCGCGGAGGGCCGGTCCAACCAGGCCATCGCGAAGACGCTGCACGTCACGGAGGGCAGCGTCGAGAAGCACATCACCGCCGTCTTCCAGAAGCTCGACCTCGAACCCGATGAGTCCGGCAATCGCCGCGTGCTCGCGGCGATCGCCCACCTCGAGCACGGCGGCACGACGCCGCCGGCGCCACCCGCTCCACCGACGCCTCCCTCGCAGACACCTCCCTCGCAGACACGTCCTTCGCAGACACCGGGCGGCCGCGGGCCGCAGACAGGAACGAACCGATGAGCACGACCATGACGCCTCCTCCTGCCGCCCCCGAACGCCTCGCCGACGCGCCGACGCCGCCCGCCGGCGGATCGCGCGTCGTCGCGATCGTCATCATCGTGCTGGGCGCCGTCGTGCTGCTGGGCGCGATGACATCGGCGGTGGTCGGGACCATCGCATCGGCATCCGTCCACACCTCGACGCGTTCCCTCGACGTCGCCGGTGTCGGCGAGCTGGACATCGACGCGGCGGCGGGAACGCTGCGCGTCGAGTTCACCGACGTGCCGGAGGCCCAGCTCGAGGTCACCAGCTCGTGGGGCGCGGAGAACTGGCGGTTCGAGCGCGACGGCGACACGCTCGAGGTGGCATCGCCCGATCGGTTTGGATGGTTCGGGTGGCGCGGCTGGTTCGGCGACGGCGGAGCGGATGCCGTGCTGCTCCTGCCCGCCTCCCTCGAGGGCCTCGACGCGGACGTCTCGCTCGCGGCGGGCGAGTTCGTGACCGACGGCGACTTCGGCGAGCTCGACCTGTCGCTCGCAGCCGGGTCGTTCGACGTGTCGGGATCGGCGGAGTCGCTGAGCGCCGACGTCAGCGCCGGCCGCGGCACGCTCGAGCTCGACGGCGTGGCTGAGGCCGAACTGACGGTCAGCGCCGGCTCGCTCGACGCGGTGCTCACGGGCACCAGGCCGGATCTGATCGAGGCCGACGTGAGCGCCGGCACGCTGCGGATGACGGTGCCGGAAGGCGACTACGACGTCACGTCGGACGTGTCGGCCGGCGAGTTCGAGAACGAGATCGGCTCCACGCCGGGCGCCTCGAGCGTGGTCCGGGTGCAGGTGTCGGCGGGTCAGGCCGTGCTCAAGGCAGGGCGCTGAAGCGCCGGCAGCGCCGGCTCGGGTCGGGCTCGGGCTCGGAAGGGCTCGGGCTCTGCTCGGCTCTGCGGCGCCGTTCCGGGTCGGGTGATGAGCCGGGTCGACACGTTCAGGCCGAGGCGGCGGCCGTGCCGGCGGCGAACCCCTCGGCGTAGGCCTCGTCGGCACCCAGGCGGAACATGTCGCGCTCGAGCGGGCGCACGATCGAACGGGCACCGGGCAGGTCCAGATCCCCGACGAGGTCGGCGCGTCCGCGCACCACGGCGACCGGGCGGCGCGCGGCCTTGCCCTTGACGAGATCGGCCGCTGCCGCCAGCTCGTCGGCGACGCACGGCATGGTGACGACGAGCGGTCGGCCCTCGGCATCCGTCCCTCCGCGGAGGTCCTCGAAGACCTGGACCCCTCCGGCCCCGATCGCGTGGTCGGTCTGACCCTCGCGCCAGGCTCTCCCCAGGGTGTCCGAGACGATCACGCCGACCTGGACGCTCAGCCGTTCGCGCAGCCCGGCCGCGATCGCCCGGGCCGAAGCGTCGGGGTCGACCGGCAGCAGCAGCACCGTTCCCGCGGGGGTGTTCGAGGCATCGACACCGGCGGCCGCCGAGACCATCCCCAGGCGGTTCTCGACGATGCGCGTCGTGAATCCGGTGGGCGTCGTGCGGGATGCCACGACCCGCACGGACTCGGAGGTGATCGCGTCCTCGCGATCATCGGCCTCGATGAAGCGGTCCTCCGCCTTCGACACGATCTTGGAGGTCACGACGAGGATGTCGCCGTCCGCGAGCTCCTGGCCACCGGCCTGCACGATGATGTCGACGAGGTCGGCACCGGCCTCGATCTCGGGGATGCCTTCGAGAGGCCAGACGGTGAGCGCGGTGCGAGACGGCATGGGTCCAGTCTTCCGGAAACGACGAGGGGGCGCGTCCGGCGAACCGGACACGCCCCCTCGTGAAAAGCGGACAGCGGGCGATCAGCGCACGAAGCGGACTTCGGTGAGCGTCTCACCGAGGAACGGCTCGGTGTGCGTCGCGCCGTCGAGCGTGAAGCCGTTGCGCGCGTAGAAGCGGTGCGCGCGCGGGTTGTCTTCGGCGACCCAGAGGTAGAGGCCCTCGGCGGGCTCGACGACCGCGTCGAAGAGGCGCTGGCCGATGCCGGTGCCGTGGAACGCGTCCAGCAGATAGATGAAGTACAGCTCGCGGAACCGCGGCGCATCCTTGTCGCGGGCGGGACCGGACCCCGCGAACCCGACGATCTCGCCGTTGACGAGGGCGGCGAACATCTTGAACTCGGGCCCCTGGACCGCCCAGTGGGTCCAGAGCTCGGCGAGGCGCTTGGGTGAGACCGCCTCGAGGGCGGCCTTGCTGATCAGGTGGTCGTAGGTTTCGTGCCAGGCGGTCGCGTGAACGCGGCCGAGGGCCTCCGCGTCGACGTCACGCACCGGACGGACGACGATGTCGGTCTGGGTTTCGGCTTCCATGGCCAGACTCTACGCGGCTCGGCGCGAGACCAGAAATCCGGAGAACACCCGGTGAACGCCGTATGGCGAACGGATGCCGCGACGCTGGCGTGACGCACTTCTCGGCGCAGGCGGTGTGAGCGCCGGGTATCCACGAGCGCCCACATGTCAGGATTCGACAATCGAATGGGCGGATCCGTCGAGGATCGCTACCATCGCACCTCGTGAACGTGATGTGGCGGACCCTGATCGTGATGCTGACCGCGCGCCGGCGCCTGCGACGGGGCGGGCGGCTCGAGCCGAGCGGGATCAGCCGCATCCGGCTGACCACGCTCCTCACCGACATCGACCTGCTGCGTCATATGAACAACGGCCGCTACCTGTCCCTGTTCGATCTCGGCCGCTGGGACCTCCTCGTCCGCACGGGTCTCTGGGACGTCATGAAGACCCACGGCTGGTACGCCGTCGTGTCGAGCGAGACGGTCACCTTCCGCAAGTCCCTCAACCTCTGGCAGCGCTTCGACGTCGAGTCGCGCATGATCGGCCACGACGACAAGGCGGTGTACCTCGAGCACCGCGCCGTGGTCGACGGCCAGGTCTATGCCCGCGCCATCATCCGGGCGCGGATGATGAAGCGAGCGGGCGGAACGCTGTCGCACGAGGAGCTGTTCGCCGCCATCGGGCGCCCTGAGGGCGTGCCGGAGGTGGACGAGTGGGTGCACGAGTGGGCTGCGGCATCCGCTCTTCCGCCGACGCGTGCGGAGGCGCCGAGCGTCTGGAGCTGACTCGGGCCCGAGATCCGTGCGATCCGCTAGGCGGGAGGATCGGGCTCGGGCACCATCGTCAGACCGGCGGGGGAGTTGGCGGCCTTGGTGAGCGCCTCGACCCAGGCCGGATTCAGGCGTGGCTGACGTCCGCCGAAATACTCGAACGTCAGCGTGACGTTCGGGCTCAGCCAGATCGACGTGCGGCCGAGGCCGCTGCGCATCGGGTCGGTCCAGGTGAAGGGGAATGCCTCGCCGCGCCGGAGCTTCGCCCAGATCACCTGCTGCAGGTGCGCGAGGATCCGGTCGTCGAACGAGACAGTGACCCGTGAATCGTAGGTGAGCGTTCCCATCGTCTCCACAGTAGTCGTCGGTCCGGCGGATTCACGCCTCTCAGCGCGGGTCCACAGACGGCGAACGGCATCATAGTCGTTTCGCGGCTCTTTGTCTGGTGTTGCGCCGGAACACGAAGCTCGTCGACGCTGGGTGGATGGTCAGCTCGCCTCAACTCACTCGGGACCTGCGTTCGGCGCTTTCATCAGGCGAGCTGTCGGTCGCATTCCAACCTCAGTTCGATCTCTCGGGATCGATCGCTACGGCCGGCGCGGCGCTTCCCGAGCCTGTCGCCGTCGAGGCACTCTGCCGCTGGAACCACGCCGTTCTGGGTGCCGTGTCGCCCGAGCGGTTCATCCCGCTCGCGGAAGCGGGCGAGTTCCTCGATGAGATGGACGCTCATGTGTTCGCCCGTGCGGCGGCACAGCTCGCGCAGTGGCGGGCCGAAGGTCACCTGCTCAGCCTCGCGGTGAACGCGTCTCCGGCGCACTTCTCGTCGAAGTACGCCCACGCGGTGCTCGTCCAGCTCGATGCGCTCGACCTCGACCCCGCCGTGGTGACGATCGAGATCACCGAGGCGCCCTCACCGCAGCTGCGACCGCCGATGCTGACCGCGATCCAGTCGCTCCACGCCGTCGGCGTCGCCATCTCCGTCGACGACTACGCCGCCGGCGACACCACCGTCGCCATGCTCGAAGCGATCCCCATCGACGAGGTCAAGATCGACCGATCGCTCACGCAGCGCACGGACGCCGCCGCCGACGACGCGATCGCCGCCGTCGTGGAGAGCAGCGGTGCCCACGGCTGGCGGGTGGTCGCCGAGGGGATCGAGACCATCGCGGATCTCGAACGCTCGCGAGCCCGGGGCTGCCACCGCGGTCAGGGCTACCTGTTGGGTATGCCGCTGTCGGCTGACGACATGGACACGCGACTCGCCAGGGTCTGACGATCCGGGCCCGGCCGGGTCGTCGCCGGGCCGATCCGCTCCAGGGAGGAGTGGTCAGATCTGAGGCTCAGCGCCGGGGGCGCACCGCGTAGCTCAGAGCCCGTAGTCCGTCGCGTCGTCGGCCGATTCCTCCGCGGCGCCGCTCGCGTCGCCCACCTCGAACTGGGACCACGTGACGGGCATCCCGGGAGAGAAGAGGATGTCGACGCCCGGCCCACCGCGCAGCGGTGGGATGTTCACGTAACCGCCCCCGCCCTTGATGGCCTCCAGGATCTTGCCCTTGAGCTCCGTCACCGGGTCGGGGAGGAAATAGTCGCGTCCGTCGACAGTCAGTCGGTTCACGATCGCCATGGCCCCACAGTACCCGCCCGTCGGCGGCGGTTAGGATCGAGCGGTGGGCACACTTCACTACGGCTCCCCTCCGGCCTCCTTCGAGATCGACGATCGCGCGCTCGCTCACATCGAACTCGTGGTGATGGCGAAGCTTCGCCGTCGCGAGAACCTGTCGTTCTCGCTGGTCGACGAGCAGACCTCCGTGCGGCAGGCGATGTGGATCTCGCCGGTCACCACGCTGCGCTTCTCCTACGACGGTCCCATGCCGGAGATCAACCGGCTGTGGCTGCAGGAACTCGTCGACACCGCCAACTCCTCCAGCGGTCTCCGGCTCGTGCCCGAGCCGGAGCTCCCCTCACGCTGAGACGCGTCCGCCGCCGATACGCTTCGCCCGGTACATCGCCGCATCCGCGGCATCGATCAGCTTCCCCGGCGAGCTCTCGCCCTCGGTGGCGACGACGCCCGCCGACGCGTACACCGTGATCTGGGTGCCGCGGACGAGGATCGGCTCCCTGATGGCGGCCACCGCCCGCCCGGCGATCGCGGCGGCCTCGGCTTCGCCTGCGCCGACGCACACCATCACGAACTCATCGCCGCCCAGCCGCACGACGGCGTCCGAACCGCGTGCCACGCCGCTCAAGCGCCGGCCGATCGCCGCGAGCACCGCATCGCCCATCTCGTGCCCGTACGTGTCGTTGACCGCCTTGAAGTCGTCGAGGTCGAGGAAGACGACGGCGAGCGACTTTTCGGAGCCCGCCAGGAGCTCCTCCAGGCGGTCGTCCAGGAAGCGGCGGTTGTGCAGGCCCGTGAGCGGGTCCCGCAGAGCGAGTTCGGCGAGCTCCGCCTGCGTGCGCGCCACCATGGCGGAACGGATCTCCTCACCGAGCTCGAACGCGTCCTGAGCGTGCTCGCCCCACGGCAGGCTCCGCCCGGTGACGCTCTCGCGCCAGGCAGAGAAGGACCGTCGCGGCGAGAGCGGGTGGTCGCGGTTCGCGGCGCTCTGGTCTCCGAGCCAATCGACGGATCGTGCCACTTCGCTGCGGACGAACACGAGCATGTCGCCCTCTCCTCCGAGTGGGACGATGAGCAGGCCCGTGACGTCCGGGATCTCGACGGCGAGCTCCGGCCGTTCGAGGGGGAGTGACTCCCACACGAACCGGCCCACCTCGAGTTCGTCAACGACGGCGAACAGGCGGTCGGCCGGGGGGACGACGCCTACGGTGTGCACCAGATCGCCGATGCGCAGCAGGGCTCCATCGGCAGGCACGACATCGAGCACGGTGCGGGAGCCCGCCATCAGCACCGGCCCGACGTCGGCGCGACTGTAGAGCGGGGCGATGATCGACATCCGCCGCTCACGGGCTTCGAGCTGCCGGCGCAGGCGATGGATCTGCTGGGCGGCGGTGAGCTGCGTGCCCACCTGCGTCGCCATGACCTCGAGCGCCCGCCGCAGGAGCACGGGCATCCGGCGCGGTGAACGGTGTGCGCAGGTGAACATGCCCACGAGGTGGTCGTCGATGACGATGCCGAACGACACCGTCGACGCCTGACCCATGTTCCGCATGAACTGAAGGTGATGCGGCGAGACGGCCCGGAGCTCGGCGACGCCGAGATCCACCGGAGCCGTCTCGGGCAGCAGGGTGTGGAGGGCGAGGCCCGGGTCCTCCGTGTCGGCGATCACGCGCGAGCGCTTCTCGATGTAGAGGGCGCGCGCCTGCGAGGGGATGTCGGATGCCGGGAAGTGGAGTCCGAAGTACGGCTCCATATCGGGCTCGCGCTCATCGGCGACGATCTGCCCGTGCCCGTCCTCGTGGAACTGGTAGCACATGACGCGGTCGAAACCCGTGATGTCCTTGATCTCGCGGGCTGCCCGACGACGCAGCTCGTCGGGATCGGAGACGCCGGCCAGACGCTGGATCGCGCTGACCACACCGGTGCGCACGTAGTCCAGGTCGGGCACGATGGGCTCCAGCTCGAGGAGAAGAGGACTCGTGCCTCGGTGTGCGATGACGTCGTACGCCCTGCCCTCGAACTCCGCACGGACGGGGTCGACGGCGACGCCCTCGCCGATCGCCCGGATCAGCACCTCGCTGCCGGTCTCGCGCAGGTCACGGCCGAGCCAGTGCTCGACGTTCTCGCTCGCCACGACGACGACACCGGTCGGCTCGTCTACGCCGAAGAGGATCCCGTGGGATTGGATCCGGCCGATGGTGCGGATGGGTTCGGTCGAGCATTCCAGCAGCCGCAGGTTCTCTGCGGTATCGCGGGAGCGGTCGTCATCGAAGGTCCGTGAAGAAAGGTCGGTCAACGCATGCCCTTCGGTACATGTGGGGGGACGGGGGGAACTGCGTTGGCGAGATCTCCCATCCTATGCGGGACTCCGGCGGGCTGCGAAGACTCCTCCCCACCGGTCGCTAGCGCACGCCGATGCGCGGCGCAAGCGGTTTGCCCCGGGGGTCCGGGTGCTGTTGCCTGGACGATCGAGGCGCCGGCGATCCCGCCGGTGCGGGAGGGAAGGAGTGCGCCGTGGATACGAGCACCCTCATCTGGATCATCGTCGGCATCGCCATCGTCCTGGTCATCGTCGTCGTCGCCCTGCTGGTGACGGCGAAGGGGCGCCGCGCGCGTCGGATGGAGCAGCAGCACGGGCGCGCCGAGAAGCTTCGCGCCGACGCGCGGGAGACCGAGCTGCAGGCCCGTGAGCACGAGGCCGAGGCGGCTCGCGCCCGTGCCGACGCCGCGGCAGCCTCCGCGGCCGCCGAGGACGCGAAGGCCCGCGCCGCCCAGGCATCGATCGACGCCGAGCGCCGCGCCGGAACGATCGACGACCACAGCACGGAGGCGGAGAAGCTGCGCCAGCAGCAGGCGGAGACGCTGCGCAAGGCGGACGACGTCGACCCGTTCGTGGGCGACGACGGGCGAGGGACGACGGCGACCACCGGCGCTGCGGCCGCTGACGACCGCGCGGCGGTCCGCGACGGTGG
>NZ_JBJDRK010000085.1:0-12507 GCF_044987405.1 Microbacterium sp. ZW T2_14
GTGCCGGCTCCGCGGGCAGCGGCGAACGCTCCCCCTGCACCGCTGCGAACACCGCGGTGACCACGACCACCAGCGAGAGAGCCAGCGCGCCCACCAGCGCGCCGAGCGCGAACGTCTGCACCCGGCGCGAGCGCACCCAGGAGCCATCGACGCCCGTGGGCGCGGGCGTGGGCGTGGCCGTAGGGATGAGCGGCGCCGGGGTCTCCGGCCCGCTCGAGGGCGTCGACTCCATCGGGATCCTCGGGCGGTGAGCGCGTGCGGGGGAACACGCGAGCACTGATCCTACGCGAGCGGCTCGCGACACGCCCTGGCCCGATGTCGGCGATCACGACGAAGATAGGAGGGATGGGCGACGTGCTCGAGCGGTTCGGTCCTGCGACGCAGGACTGGTTCCGTGGCGCCTTCCACGCCCCCACGGACGCCCAGAAGGGCGCATGGCAGGCGATCTCGGCCGGCAAGCACGCCCTCGTGGTCGCGCCGACCGGCTCCGGCAAGACGTTGTCGGCGTTCCTGTGGGCGATCGACCGCGTGTTCCACGACAAGGTGGCGGCTCCGGCATCCGCCTCGCCCGTTGGACGGAAGAAGAAGATCCCGGATGCCGCGGCCCCCGCCACCCGGATCCTGTACATCTCTCCGCTCAAGGCGCTGGGTGTCGACGTCGAGCGCAACCTCCGATCGCCGCTCGTGGGCATCGGCCAGTCCGCACGCCGCCTCGGTCTCACGGTGCCTGACGTCACGGTGGGCGTGCGCTCGGGCGACACGCCGGCGGGCGACCGGCGCAAGCTCGTGCAGCGTCCGCCCGACATCCTCATCACGACCCCCGAGTCGCTGTACCTCATGCTGACGAGCCGCGCCGGCGAGACTCTGCGCGACGTGCACACGATCATCGTGGACGAGGTGCACGCCGTCGCCGCCACCAAACGTGGCGCGCATCTCGCGGTGAGCCTCGAGCGACTCGACGCGCTCCGCCGCTCGTTCGCTCCCGAAGCGCCGCCGGCCCAGCGCATCGGCCTGTCGGCCACCGTCCGGCCGATCGACGAGGTGGCCCGGTTCCTCGGGGGTGCCGAACCGGTCGAGATCGTCGCGCCCCGTTCGACCAAGGCGTTCGACATGAAGGTCGTCGTGCCCATCGGCGACATGCTGAATCCGCCCCCGCCGCCGAGCCCGTATCGGTCCGACGATGAGGCATGGGCGGATACGGATGCCGCGTCCTCGGCGGATCCGCCGGGCGAGGCGATCGACGAGGACTGGTTCGCCGACGGCTCGGGGGCCAAGGCGGGTTCGACGGGCGATCCGCGCCGCGCGGCCGGCGCCGGCGAGACCGAGATGACCGGATCGGTGTGGCCGCACGTCGAAGAGGCCATCGTCGATCGCATCCTCCTGCACCGCTCGACGATCGTGTTCTGCAATTCCCGGCGTCTCGCCGAACGACTCACGGGCCGTCTCAACGAGATCTACTCCGAGCGGCTCGGGCTCGAGCTTCCCGACCAGGCGGTGCCTGCGGCGATGATGTCGCAGGCGGGAGCGACGGCCGGCGCGGATCCCGTGCTCGCGAAGGCCCATCACGGGTCGGTGTCGAAGGAGCAGCGCGCCCAGGTCGAAGAAGAGCTCAAGTCGGGCGTCCTGCGATGCGTCGTCGCGACCTCGAGCCTCGAGCTGGGCATCGACATGGGCGCCGTCGACCTCGTGATCCAGGTCGAGGCGCCACCCAGCGCAGCATCCGGACTGCAGCGCATCGGACGCGCCGGCCACCAGGTCGGCGAGGTCAGTCGTGCCGCCCTCTTCCCCAAGCACCGCGGCGACGTGCTGCACACCGCGATCGTGACCGAGCGGATGCTGGCCGGGCAGATCGAGGCGATCGCGATCCCGCAGAACCCGCTCGATATCCTGGCGCAGCAGACGGTGGCCGCCGCCGCGGTCGGGCCCGTCGACGTGGAGGGGTGGTACGAGACGCTCAAGCGCAGCGCGCCGTTCCGCTCGCTCCCCCGCTCGGCGTACGAGGCGACACTCGACCTGATCGCGGGGCGGTTCCCCTCCGACGAGTTCGCCGAACTCCGCCCCCGCGTCGTGTGGGACCGCGACCTGGGTGTGCTCACCGGACGCCCGGGCACGCAGCACATCGCCGTGACCAGCGGCGGCACGATCCCCGACCGGGGGCTGTTCGGCGTCTTCGTCGCCGGCGAGTCCCAGAATGCGCGCGTCGGAGAGCTCGACGAGGAGATGGTCTACGAGTCACGTGTGAACGACGTGTTCACGCTCGGCACGACGAGCTGGCGCATCGTGGAGATCACGCACGACCGCGTCAACGTCGTGCCCGCGTTCGGTCAACCGGGCAAGGTGCCGTTCTGGCACGGCGACGGCATCGGCCGGCCGGCCGAGCTCGGTGAGGCGCTCGGCAAGTTCTCCCGCGAGGTGTCGACCGCCCAGCCGGAGAAGGCGCAGTCGCGCCTGCACGACGCCGGCCTGGACGAGTACGCGCAAGACAACCTGCTCGCCTACCTCGCCGAGCAGCGGGAGGCCACCGGAACCCTGCCGACCGATCGTCAGCTCACCGTCGAGCGCGGGCGCGACGAGGTCGGCGACTGGCGCGTGATCCTCCATTCCCCGTACGGCATGCAGGTGCACGCACCGTGGGCGCTGGCCGTCAATGCCCGCATCCGCGAGCGGCTGGGCGTCGACGGATCCGCGGTCGCCAGTGACGACGGCATCATCGCCCGGATCCCCGATGCCACCGCTGAGCCTCCTGGCGCCGACCTGTTCGTCTTCGATCCCGACGAGCTCGACCAGATCGTGACGGAGGAGGTCGGCGGCTCCGCGCTGTTCGCGTCGAGGTTCCGCGAGTGCGCGGCCCGCGCGCTGCTGATGCCGCGGCGCAACCCCGGCAAGCGCACCCCGCTGTGGCAGCAGCGGCAGCGGTCGGCGCAGCTGCTCGAGGTGGCCCGCCGGTACCCCACGTTCCCGATCATCCTCGAGACGCTGCGCGAGGTGCTGCAGGACGTCTACGACGTGCCGGCGCTCCTGCGCCTCATGCGCGGCATCGGCGAGCGGCGCATCCGCCTCATCGAGACGGAGCCGTCCCAGCCCTCGCCGTTCGCCCGCGACCTGCTGTTCGGCTACGTGGGCGCCTTCATGTACGAGGGCGATTCGCCGCTGGCGGAACGCCGGGCGGCCGCCCTCTCGGTCGATCCGGCGCTGCTGTCCGAACTGCTCGGCAAGGTCGAGATGCGTGAGCTCCTCGACCCCGACATCATCGCCCAGTTCGAGCGCGAGGCGCAGCGGCTCGATCCTGAACGCCGTGCGCGCGGCATCGAGGGCGTGGCCGACCTGCTGCGGCTTCTGGGCCCGCTGGACGCGACCGACGCGTCGCTCCGGCTGGAGGCCGAGGTCGACGGCGCCGTTGACCGCGACGGTGATGCGCACGCGACGGCGGCCGCGGCATCCGCTCTCCTCGATGCGCTGATCACGTCGCGTCGCGCGATCCCCGTGACGATCGGCGGGGTCACCCGTGTCGCCGCGATCGAAGACGCCGGACGGCTGCGGGACGGACTCGGCGCAGCCCTTCCGGTCGGAATCCCCACCGCATTCCTCGAGCCTGTCGCCGACCCGCTCGGCGATCTGATCGCGCGATACGCGCGCACACACGGACCCTTCACGGCGGATGCCGCTGCCGAGCGCCTCGGCATCGGCGTCGCCGTCGCCCGTCATACTCTGCAGCGGCTCGAGTCCCAGGGCCGCGTGACCAGCGGCTTCTTCCTGCCGGAGGCGGCGACCGCCGACGGCGGATCGCGCGGCGACGAGGCGGAGTGGTGCGACACGGAGGTGCTGCGGCGGCTGCGGATGCGCTCGCTCGCCGCGATCCGCGGCAGCGTCGAGCCGGTGCCGCAGCACGCGTACGCGCGGTTCCTCCCGGTATGGCAGCACGCGACGCGGCCGCTGGAGGGCATCGACGGCGTCGCCGCGGTCGTCGAGCAGCTCGCCGGCGTGCCGATCCCCGGGAGCGCGTGGGAGTCGCTCGTGCTTCCGGGTCGCGTCGCCGACTACACGCCCGGGATGCTCGACGAGCTGACCGCCACCGGCGAGGTGCTCTGGTCGGGTCACGGCACCCTGCCGGGCCGCGACGGCTGGATCGCGCTGCACAGCGCCGACTCCGCCGCGCTCACGCTGACGGTGCCCGACGATGCCGAGGAGATCGCGCCGGGTTCGCTCGATGCGCAGCTCCTGGCCGCGCTCGAAGGCGGCGGCGCGTACTTCGCCGCGCAGCTGCGCCAGAGCACCGGCGCCGAGAACGAGCAGTCCGTGGTCGACGCGCTGTGGCGGCTGACGTGGGCGGGCCGGATCACGAACGACACCTTCGCCCCGGTCCGCGCCCTGGTGTCGGGAGGCTCCCAGGCGCACCGGGTGAGCCGGCGCACGCCTCGCGCACGTCTGTACCGCGGCGCGGCTGTCCGCAGCGTCGCCGCCTCGGTACCGGCCCGTCCTCCGGCGATCGGCGGACGATGGTCGCTGCTCCCCGCCGCCGAGCCCGACGCAGCCATGCGGGCCGCAGCCACTGCCAGTCTGCTGCTCGACCGCTACGGCGTCGTCACGCGCGGTGCCGTGCAGGCCGAGGGCGTGCCCGGCGGATTCGCCCAGACCTATCGCGTGCTGGCGGGCTTCGAAGAGGCCGGGCATTGCCGGCGCGGCTACGTCATCGAGAAGCTCGGGGCGGCCCAGTTCGCCGCCTCGGCGACGGTCGACCGGCTGCGCGAGTTCGCCGGGCTGTCCGACCCCCCGCCCCTGCGCGCCGTCACGCTGGCCGCGACAGACCCCGCCAACGCGTACGGCGCCGCGCTCGCCTGGCCCGCGCTCGAGGGCGTCGCCCACCGCCCCGGACGCAAGGCCGGCGCCCTCGTCGTGCTCGTCGACGGGGCGCTCGCGCTCTACCTCGAACGGGGCGGGAAGTCGGCGCTCGCCTTCACCGGCGACGAAGCGGTGCTCGCCTCCGCTACGCGCGAGCTGGCGGCGACCGCGCGGGCCCGCCGCCTCGACACCCTGACGATCGAGCAGGTGAACGGGGCGTTCGTCTACGGCACGGCGGTCGGCCGGGCGCTGCGCGATGCCGGCTTCGTCGAGTCCCCGCGCGGGCTCACCCTCCGCCGCCTCACCGCCGGCGACGCCGCGCGTGAGGCCGCCCGTGCCTGAGGGCGACACCGTCTTCCGCACGGCCCGGCGCCTCGACGCCGCACTGGCCGGTGCGACCGTGACGCGCTTCGAACTGCGCGTGCCGCAGGCGGCGACGGTCGACCTGCGCGGCGAGATCGTGCACGGCGTCGTCGCGCGCGGCAAGCATCTGCTCCACCGCATCGGCTCGTGGACGCTGCACACCCACCTCAAGATGGAGGGCGAGTGGCACGTGTACCGGCACGGCGAGCGGTGGCGAGCGCCGGGCTTCCGTGCGCGGGCGGTGATCGGCGCGACCGCGCCGGACGGCGCCGAATGGGAGACGGTCGGCTTCGACCTCGCCGACATCAAGGTGGTTCCGACCGCCGACGAGGACCAGCTGGTCGGGTATCTCGGCCCCGACCCGCTCTCGGAGCACTGGGACCCGGTCGAGGCCGCCCGGCGGCTCGCCGCAGACACCCGGGCCGTCCACGTCGCGCTCCAGGACCAGCGCAACGTGGCCGGGTTCGGCAACGAGTACGCCAACGAGATCCTGTTCGTCCGCGGCATCCTTCCGACGACACCGGCTGATGAGACGGATGCCGCAGCCATCGTGGACCTCGGCGCACGAATGATCCGCGCCAACCGCCATCGGTCGGGCCGCACCTTCACCGGCGACGAGCGCCCCGGACGGTCCACCTGGGTCTACCGCCGCGAGGGCCGGCCGTGCCGGCGCTGCGGCACCCTGATCCGCGGCGGAAGCCTCGGTGCAGACCCCACGCGGGAGCGCATCGTCTTCTGGTGCCCGGACTGCCAGCACTGACCCGGCTTCCAGCACGCTTTGATCACGATGCCGCACGGACGGATTGTCGGCCTCGGCCGCGGCACCCGTCGTGCTCGGCACGCACACCGTTGAAACACCGCGGTTCCCTGGCTGTTACACAAGTCCGGACGAACTGTCGCGCCGCGGCCTGCCGGCCCCTCGATCCGTCTGGTTAGGAGTCGGCCGCATTGCGGGTGCCCACGTCCCCCTATTGAATACTCGACACACCCGATCGGCCGTGCAGCGTTGCGCGGCCCGCACCAGAAGGACCCTCACGAGGTGACGATGTCCACAGGCACGGCGACCGCAGCGGCAGCAGACCCCGCGGAGCAGGTTCCCAGCGAGACCGAGGCCGCGCGCGGGGCAGTGGTCCTTTCCGGGATCACCAAGTACTACGGCGAGCAACTCGCCGTCGACGACCTTTCGCTCACGATCCAGCCGGGTGAGTTCATCTCGCTGCTGGGCCCCTCCGGGTGCGGCAAGACCACCACGCTGCGCATGATCGCCGGCTTCGAACGGCCGGATGCCGGCGACATCCGCATCTCCGGACGCTCGGTGCTCGCCGCGCCGCCGTACAAGCGCGACGTCAACACGGTCTTCCAGGCCTACGCCCTCTTCCCGCACCTGTCGGTCGCGGAGAACGTCGCGTACGGGCTGCAGCAGCGCCGGACCCCGAAGTCCGAGGTGCGCGAGCGGGTCACCCAGGCGCTCGACATGGTGCAGATGCGTCGGTTCGGCGATCGCAAGCCCACGCAGCTGTCGGGCGGCCAGCAGCAGCGCGTCGCGCTCGCGCGGGCGCTGGTGAACCGCCCCGCCGTGCTGCTCCTCGATGAGCCGCTCGGCGCGCTCGACCGGCAGCTGCGTGAGGAGATGCAGCTCGAGCTGAAGCTGCTGCAGTCGCGGCTCGGCATCACGTTCGTCTTCGTCACCCACGACCAGGGCGAGGCCCTTTCGATGAGCGACCGCATCGCGATCATGCGTGCGGGCCGGATCGAGCAGCTGGCCGACGCCGACACCGTGTACGCACGACCGGCCTCGGCCTACGTCGCGGCGTTCGTGGGGCAGCAGAACTTCTTCCGCGGCCCCACCGCCGAGGCGGGTGCGGCGATCACGTCGCCCCACGCGCTGGTGCGCGCCGCATCGCCCGTGCTCACCGGCACCAACCTCGGCGAGGCCGCCGTGCGGCCCGAGTTCATCGGGATCGCGAAGGACCCTTCGACAGGCTCAGGATCCGGGTCGGACGATGGCGCACGGACCGGCGCGAGCCTTCCCGAGGCGAACGCGGCGCGGGGCGAGCTGATCGGGGTGTCGCACCTGGGCGACACCATGCAGTACCTGGTGCGGCTCGGCGCCGACCAGAGCCTGATCGTGCGTCGACCGACGCCGGACGCCCCGCCGCTCGTCGTCGGCGACCGCGTGGTGTGCACGTGGGGCGCGCATCACGTGCTGCTGTTCCCGGCGGCCGACGCCGCGGCGGCTGAACAGGGCGGATACATCGCGCCCCCGACGGCCTGATTCGTCGGCGCCGACCGCGACGCACCACCTGACTCGAACCGCACGACCTGACTCGACCCGCACAACCCGACCCGCACCGTCCGACCCGAACCGCACGACCCGAACCGCAACGTTCGGCCCCGAGCCGCGGCATCCGCCTCTCCGGCTCCCGACCCGACCAGGAGTACCCGATGACCCAGCCTCGTACCCCGCTCCGCATCCTCGCCCCCGAGGCCGCCGCGCCCGCGATCGTGCGTGAGCTCTCGCGTCGCCGCTTCCTGAGCTTCGCGGCGCTCGCCGGCGGCACCGCCGTGCTCGCCGCATGCTCACCGGCCGGCAGCGGGTCGCCCGCACCGCAGGCGACCGGCGGCGACCTGGAAGGCGACCTCTCGGTGTACACCTGGGGCGACTACGACTCGCCGGACGTGGTCGAGGGCTTCACCTCCGAACTCGGCCCCAAGGTCACCCTCGACTCGTACTCGTCGAACGAGGAGCTGATCGCGAAGCTCATCGCCGCGAAGGGCACCTCCGGCTACGACATCGTCGTGCCCACCGGCGTCTTCATCCCGCAGATGATCGAGAACGGCCTGCTGACGAAGTTCAACAAGGAGCTTCTGCCCAACATGTCGAACATGGACCCGGCCTTCCTGGGCCGCGCATGGGACCCGGGCAACGACTACTCGGTCTGCAAGGCGTGGGGAACGACCGGCTACATCTACGACAAGACCGTCATCACGCGCGAGCTCGCCACGTGGGCCGACTTCTTCGATGCCGCGCAGAACGAGGCGAGCGGCAAGACGGCGATGTCGGACGACCCGGCCGGCATCATCGGCTCGTACTTCTGGGCCAACGACCTGGACTGGAACACGGAGGACCCCGACGAGCTCGAAGCGTGCCGCAAGTACCTGGTCGAGGAGATCGCCCCGCACATCTCGGCCTTCGACTCCTACCCCGGCACCAATGCCATCCCGCAGGGCACGCAGGTGCTGATGCAGGCGTGGAACGGCGACGCCCGGCTGGGTCTCACCGAGTCGAGCGAGCCGGATCGCTGGCAGTGGGTGCTCCCGGGCCCGGTGACCGAGCTGTGGATGGACAACTGGGCCATCGCCGCCGGTGCGCCGCACCCTGAGGCGGCCCACGCGTTCATCAACTACTCGATGGCACCCGAGAATCTCGCCCTGAACCTCGACTACATCGGCTACAACGTCGGCGGCAAGGACATGCAGGCGGCCGCGGAAGAGAGCGGCCTCGAGTACACCGACATGATCTTCTTCACCCCCGAGCAGCTCGAGACGATGCACGAGCAGGAGCTCAACGACTCGCAGACGACCCGCGTCTCGATCTACAACGAGGTGAAGGCTGCCGCCGGTGCGTAGTCGCTCCGCAGGAGCCGCGCTCGCCGTTCCGGCGTGGGCGTGGCTCCTCCTGTTCTTCGTCGCACCGGTCGCGATGGTGGTGTGGTTCAGCTTCGGCTACAAGCCCGGGGTCTTCGGCAGCCACGCGAACGACGTCCTGTCGTTCGACCGGTATGTCGAGGCCTTCTCCCCCACGTTCTTCGCGACGTTCCAGAACACGCTGTGGGTCGGTGTGATCGGTACCGTCCTCTGCTTCCTGATCGGGGCGCCGGTCGCGTACTGGATGGCGTTCAAGGTCAAGCCCGAGCGCCGCGGCATCCTCATCGCCCTGGTGCTGGTGCCCTTCTGGACCAACTTCCTGGTGCGCACGATCGGCTGGCAGGTGATCCTCGCACCCGAGGGCTGGCTGTCGACGCTGTTGCAGGGGGTCGGCGTGCTCGACGGCCCGCTCGACCTGCTGTACACCCGAACCGCCGTCATCATCGGCGTCGTCTACAACTACCTGCCGCTGATGATCCTGCCGCTGTTCGTCGCGTTCGATCGCGTCGGCCCGGCCCTGCGCGAGGCGTCGAAGGATCTGGGCGCCGGCAAGCTCACCACGTTCCTGCGTGTGACCCTGCCGCTGTCGCAGCCCGGCATCATCGCCGGCGTGCTGCTGGTGTTCATCCCGCTGATGGGCGATTACATCACCGCCACCGTGCTCGGCGGCGCGAAGGGCAACATGGTCGGCCAGCTGGTCGCCAGCCAGTTCCAGACCGCTCAGAACTGGGCGCTCGGCTCCGCGATGGCGGTGCTGCTGATGCTCGTGATCATGCTGACGATCGGAGCCTGCGCCGTGATCATCTGGCTCGTCTCGCTGCCCTTCCGCTCACGCAGCCGGCTGGTGCTCGGTCAGGCCGGCGAGACGGCGAAGACGGATGCCGCGGCCGCGACCCCTCTGGAGGTGACGACGTGACGCTCTCCACCGACGTGCAGACCGGCACCGCGACCACGACGGCGTCGCCGGCCGGGCAGACCACCCGACGGCCCACGCCACGGCGACGTGGGCGGACCTCGTGGTCGGACGTCGCCTTCGGCGTGTGGGGCGTGCTGGTGATGCTGTTCCTCTTCCTGCCGATCATCGTCATCGTGATCTATTCGTTCAACACCGGACGTCTGCTGGTGTCGTGGGACGGCTTCGGATTCGACGCCTTCGGCACGATCCTCGAGAAGCCCGCGATCCAGAGCGCGGTGCGCGTGTCCCTCATCACCGCTTTCATCGCCGCGATCATCGCGACCGTGCTCGGCACCCTCGCCGGCATCGCGATGGCGCGGCATCCCGGCAAATGGGTGTGGTGGTTCCTCGGCCTGCTGCTGCTCGTCTCGGTGACGCCCGAGATCGTCGACGCGGTGGCGCTGCTGCCCTGGATGGTGTTCCTCGGCCAGGACCTGGGCATCTCGATCTTCAACGACGGCATCGTGCGCCTCTCGGTCGGCTCTTCGCTGTTCGCCACCGCCGTGGTGTCGTACATCGTCCGTGCGCGGCTCGTGGGTCAGGACATGAACCTCGAAGAGGCGTCCGCCGACCTCTACGCGAAGCCGTTCACGACGTTCCGTCGCATCACGCTGGCACTGGCGATGCCCGCGGTGCTCGCCGGCTTCCTGCTGGCGTTCACGCTGAGCCTCGACAACACGATCGTCGCGGCCTTCGTCCAGGTGTCGGGCACGACCCCGTGGCCGGTCTACGTGCTGAGCGCGCTGCGCTCGGGCCTGCGGCCGGAGATCGCCGCCGTCTCGACGATCATGTTGCTGCTGACGCTCGTCGCGCTCGCACTCGTCGCGCTCGTGCTGAAGCGCGCCGGCGACTCGGCGACGCAGATCGCCCGCACGATGACCGGCGGCTGACCCGTTCCATCCCGTGAGACCGTGGCCACCCGCCCACACACCGGAGTTCCGGTCGCTGAGCCAGGCGCGCCAACCCTCCCGGTCGTCGAGCGAGGGAGCGCCGGCGACCGAGACGAAACACCCCGAACCCACAGGAGACCCATGCCCTACGCCGACCTCGTCTTCACCGGTGGGCCCGTGTTCACCGCCGACACGGTGCGTTCGCGCGCCGGCTCTGTCGCCGTCACGGACGGCCGCATCGTCGCCGTCTCGCCCGGCGACCTGCGCGACCTCGTCGGCCCGTCGACGGAGGTCGTCGACCTCGCGGGACGGATGCTGATCCCCGGCTTCCAGGACGCGCACGTGCATCCGGTCTGGGGCGGGCTCGACATGCTCCGCTGCGACCTGTCCGAGCTCGGCACGGCGTCGGAGTACCTCGCGGCGATCGGGGGCTACGTCCGCGCGCACGAGGACGACGAGTGGATCCTCGGCGGCGGCTGGCAGATGTCGGCGTTCCCGGGCGGCACGCCGACGGCAGCCGCCCTCGATGCCGTCACGGGCGACCGCCCGGCGTTCTTCCCCAATCGCGACGGCCACGGCGCGTGGGTTAACTCCGCGGCGCTGCGGCGGGCCGGCATCGACCGCGACACGCCCGATCCCGCCGACGGCCGTATCGAGCGTGACGCCGACGGCGGCCCGTCGGGGACCCTGCACGAGGGCGCGATGGCGCTGGTCAACCGTCTGCTGCCGGACGAGCCGCTCGAGCGGCTGACCGAGGCCCTCCGGCACGGACAGCGCTACCTGCACTCGTTCGGCATCACCGGCTGGCAGGACGCGATCGTCGGCTCGTACGGGGATGCCGGCGATCCCGGCCCCGCGTACCTGGCCGCGGCAGCCGATGGCACGCTCACCGCACGTGTGGTCGGAGCGATCTGGTGGGATCGCACGAAGGGTCTCGAGCAGATCCCGTCGATCCTGGAGCGGCGCGAGCGCTCCCGCGGCGGGCGGTTCGCCGCGAGATCCGTGAAGGTGATGCAGGACGGGGTCGCCGAGAACTTCACGGCGTCGATGCTCGAGCCGTACTGCGACGGCCACGGCCACTTCACCGACAACTCCGGTATCTCGTTCGTCGCGCCGGAGATTCTCAACGAGGCCGTGCCGCTTCTCGACGCCGAGGGCTTCCAGCTGCACTTCCACGCGATCGGCGACCGTGCGGTGCGCGAGTGCCTCGACGCGGTCGAGCACGCGATCGCCCGCAACGGCCGCAGCGACAACCGCCATCACATCGCCCACATCCAGGTCGTGCATCCGGAGGACATCCGCCGCTTCCGCGACCTCGGCGTCGCAGCCAACATGCAGTCGCTGTGGGCGACCTACGAACCGCAGATGGTCGAGCTGACGCTGCCCTTCCTCGGTGACCCGCGCAGCGCCTGGCAGTATCCGTTCGGCGACCTGCTGCGGCACGGTGCGGTGCTCGCCGCCGGCAGCGACTGGTCGGTGTCGACGCCCGACCCGATGGCCGCGATCCACACCGCCGTGAACCGCAGGGCGGCACCGGGGTACGAGGAGGGCGACTACGAGGACGCGTTCCTCCCCGAACAGGCGATCGACCTGGCGACATCGCTCACCGCGTACACGGCCGGATCGGCCTGGGTGAACCACCTCGACGACGTGACGGGCACGATCGAGGTGGGCAAGTATGCCGACCTGGCCGTCCTGGACCGCGACCCCTTCGCCGGGCCGGCCGACCAGATCGGCGCCACCCGCACCCTGCAGACCTTCGTCGAGGGCGAGCGCGTCTACGCCGCTCCCGACGCCTGACACGTTCCGCCG
>NZ_JBJDRK010000086.1:0-11820 GCF_044987405.1 Microbacterium sp. ZW T2_14
CGAGCGAGACGAAACGCGCGGGACCCGGCGCAGTCGCGCAGCCCGGGGCGTTTCGTCTCGGTCGCTGGCGCTCCCTCGCTCAACGAGCGTGGCCTTCCTTCGGTCGTTGAGCGAGCGAGGAACGAGCAAGACGAAACGCGCCGGCGCTCACGCCGGCGGGAGGCGTCGCGTCAGACGCGGACGGGGAGCGTGGGGATGAGCTGCTCGAGGTGTGCGGCGGTGTCTTCCCAGCCTTCGACCGCGTGGCAGCGCACGCCCATCGCGAGGACGGGATAGTCGTTGCCTTCGGGGTCGAGCCGGTCCCCGACGAACAGCATGTCGTCGAGCGCGATGCCGGTCTGTTCGGCGAGCTGACGCATGCCGTAGGCCTTGT
Source organism: Microbacterium sp. ZW T2_14 (assembly GCF_044987405.1). Classification (NCBI taxonomy): domain Bacteria; kingdom Bacillati; phylum Actinomycetota; class Actinomycetes; order Micrococcales; family Microbacteriaceae; genus Microbacterium; species Microbacterium sp. ZW T2_14. Next base: position 374 of record NZ_JBJDRK010000086.1, read on the forward strand.
CGATGCCCTGCTCTGTGATGTCGACGGAGGTCGAGCCGCCCGATCGCACCTCGAGATCAGGGATCAGCGCCGCGACGGCCGCGCGCAAGGCGTTCTTCTTCTCACCGGTCGGGTCCCAGGCCATCTTCGCGGCCACCGGCGCCTGCTGACCCAGCGCCGAGAACGTGATCTGCGAGCCGCGGTCCTCCAGGATGTCACCCCAGGTCTCGGACTCCCAGAGCCCGAGACGCCGTGCTTCGCCCTCCACGGCGGCGAGTGCGCGTGACTTCTCGTCGTCCGTGAGCGAGCGCTTGTAGACGGTGACGACGCCGTCTTCGGTCAAGCGGTAGTACTGGGTGCCGCAGGTCGGCAGAAGATGGATCCGCGAACGGACGGCGGCCGAGGCATCCGGCAGACGGTCCACGACCTGCGTCGTGAACTGGGTCAGTTGTCCGCCGGAGATGATCGCGACCTCCACGCGCTCCGCGAGCGCGATGAGCAGCTCCCCGATGCGCGGGTCGATCCGGCTCTTCGAGGGAGCGAGGGTGTCGTCGAGGTCGAAGGCGACGAGAAGGGGCGGGTTGCTGTCGGTCATGGCGTCCGTCCTTTCATACGAGAGGCTCCGCCTTCCGGCGGAGCCTCTCTGATGTCGGGGTGACAGGATTTGAACCTGCGGCCTCTTCGTCCCGAACGAAGCGCGCTACCAAGCTGCGCCACACCCCGTTGACAACCCCATGAGTCTACCTGATCGTGGGCCGTGCTCCGAACCGGGGACGCCGTGACGCGACGATCGCGATGCCGACACTGAGCAGGCCGATGGCGAGCGCCGCGGGGGCACGGACGTCGCCGGCGTTCATTCCGGTGGCGGCCAGAGCGGCCTCCGGCGCGCGACCGGGCGCGTCGCCGACGGCGGGAGCAGGGCTTTCCATCGACGGCGCCGGCGGGGGAGTCGGCGCGGCAGGGGGAGGTGCGACGACGGCGACCTGCGACGGTTCGCCGAATCGCTCTGTCCAGGCGAAGTCCGGCCCGGTGTGGGCGGCTACCGGCGCGACCTGGTCTGCCGCGCTCACGCGCCATACGGCCGTGTAGAAGCCGGGAGCGGTCATCTCCCACGGCGATGTGACGGTGTAGGCCACGGTCGGACCGGCCAGAGCATCGGTGGTCACCCGGAGGCTGCCCACGACCGATGCCTCCGCAGGCACCTCCGTGCCGGGCACGGGCTCCGCGTCGGTGCGGTAGACGACGGCGACCGCGGTCACGGGCAGGTACGACCCATCTTCGGCACGCGGCCACGATCCGTCTTCCGCGGAGAAGGTCACTTCGTCGATGTACGGACCGCCGGCCGTCTCTCGCGTCGGGACCCGCGTCGAGATGCGGGGCGAGAACGGGGGAACGCGTGGGGCAGCGTCTGCGCCGACGATCTCGAACTCGACGGGGGCCGCCGGGCCGGCCGTCTCCTGGCCGCCGGGGGTGGTGTAGTGGCGCACCGCAGCGGGGAGGCCGGTGCGGAAGCGGCCTGTCCCGCTGACTGTGTACGCCCGTCCTTCCGCGGGTGGGACGGCGCGGATGGCGTACTCGGTTCCCGCTGAGGCGCTGTCGAGTGTCGGGGAACCCGAGTCGGCGAAGACGGCGTTCACGAGTGTCACCGTTCCCGTCGCGGCGCCTGTCGCCTCGACGCGCACGGTGCCGCTGCGGTGGTCAGCGGCATACGTCGAGAACACCAGGCGCCCGCTCGGGGAGCTCGTGTTCGACGCGGCACGCATGGCTTGGTCGTAGTAGGCGACGGCGCGCTCCTGCACGGCGCGGTCGTGCTGCGGTGCGAGCGCGGAGAGTGTCCAGTGGATGGCCCCGGCGAGGGAGTCGCCCGGGTAGCCGAACGCGTGGAGGGTCTCGTCGCGATTCGCGATCGCCTTGACCGCCCAGGCCACGGCCGCCGCCTGAACCGGATCCTCGGTCTGCCCGTAGGTCGAGACCAGCAGGTTGATCCCCACCAGCTGCTGCGGAGACAGTCCGGCGGCCGAACCGCTGATGCCGTGGTCGGTGCTCGGTCCGGTAGGAGCCGGCGCACCCGGAGTGATGCAGTACGTGTGCACGCCGCCGATGAGCATGGAACCGTGCCACCCGTATGCGGAGATGGGTGCCCACGTGCCGAATCCGACGCCGCGCTCCGCCGCACCGGCAGGAGGAGGCGCCACGACGTCGATGATGAGCAGCACGATCAGCAACGGCAGGAGCAGCAGGTACGCGGAAGCTGGCAGCCGCGTGAACAGCAAGCGCAGGATGGGGGACACCGGCTCCGACGAGAGCTCGAGCGGCTTTCGATGATTCTTCGACACACGTCGAGACTGCGGGCTCGGCGATCCGTGCCAGCCCGGGTCGAACGCATCTGTGGATGGCCGCGCGACCCCCGCGCCTGGGGAGGAGGCGGCCCCTACGCCCGCGGCACGAGGGTCAGGAGGGATGCCTCGGGCCGGCACGCGAAGCGCACGGGCGCGTAGATCGAGTGACCGAGACCTGCGCTCACGTTCAGTGGCACAGTGCGCGCGTCGTGCGTCCAGGTGCTGAGCCCGCGCGCCTGCTTCAGCGGGATATCGCAGTTGGCCACGAGCGCGCCGAAGCCGGGAACGCGCACCTGGCCACCGTGCGTGTGGCCGGCGAAGACCGCGTCGGCGCCGAGGTCGACGAAATCGTCGAGCACGCGCCGATAGGGGGCATGGGTCACGCCGATGGTGAGGTCCGCCGGCTCATCGCGGCGCAGCTCCGACAGCAGCCCCGGGAGTACCTCGAGCTCGTCCCACTCGCGATGGGCGTCGCTGACGCCGAACGCGGCGATACGCCGGCCGGCGGCATCCACCATTCCGACGCAGTTGTTCAGGTCGAGCCAGCCGAGCGCGTCCGTGAGGTAGTCGTCGAGCGCCTGTGTGTCGAGCGGCTCGGACGTGTGCTTGACCTTCGACGGCCCGGTGAAGTACTTCAGCGGGTTGCGCGGCGAGGGAGCGGCGTGGTCATTCGAACCATGTACGAAGACACCAGGGATGCCGCGCAGCGGGTCGAACGCCGCGCGCAGGCCGCGGAGGCCGTCGGGGTGACCCATGTTGTCGCCGGTGTTCACCACGAGGTCGGGCCGGAGCTCGGCGAGGGCGGCGATCCACTGCTGCTTGCGGTGCTGCCACGGCGCCATGTGAGCGTCGGAGAGGTGGAGCACCCGGATCGGCGCGGCGCCGGCGGGAAGCACCGGGACCTCATGGAAGCGGACCGTGAAGAGGTAGCGCTCGATGCCGATGCCCCAGACGGCGGCGCCGGCACCGATCGCCCCCACCGTGCCGAGCACGGTGAGGGCGGTGCGGGTTGCTGTCGGCGGCACTATCCGTTGCCGCCGCCGCCGCCGTTGCCGGGGCCTCGGCCACCGCCGCCGCAGACGGCGGCGCTGTAGTCGACGACGATCGACGTGTTGCGGTTCACGAGCGTGTTCGCCGCAGGGTTCGTCGCGGTCGCCTTCGTCTGAGTGCCGAGGGCGGCGTCGACGGTGCAGGTGCCATCGCCCACGTTGCCGAAGCCGGCCGCGCGGAGCGCCTTCTTGGCGTCTTCGAGCGAACGCCCCGTCACATCGGGAACGGTGAGGCCCTGACCATTGCTCGGGCTGATCGTGACGGTGCTCCCGCCGGCGACGTTCCCGGGGCCGGGGTTCTGCGCACCCACCACGCCTTCGGGCTGATCCGAGTCCACGGGCGCTCCGACCGCGACCTCGAAGCCCGCGTCGGTCAGCGTCTGCGTCGCCTGCTCGATCGTCTGGCCGACGACGTTGGGGAGCGGCGCGAGCTGGACCTTGATGAGGTCGTTGTCCGGGGTGGCGAAGTCGCCGCCGGGGTACGCATCATCAACCGTCCGCTGGATTGCCTTGGAGATGTTGAAGCGGATGTTGTTCAGCCCGGCCTTGAAGACATCGCCGCCGCCGAACACGTTGCCGGCCCAGGTGGCCGTCGCGACACGAGTGCTCGACTGGATGAGCCACGTCTGGATCGACTCGTGGGTACCCGTCTTGCCGATCGTCACCGTGCCGTCACCCGCGTTGCCCTGGCTGCCGCTGCCGCCACGGACCATGACGCCCTTCAGCGCGTATGCCGCGGTGGCCGCGACGTTGGGGGCGATGACCTGCGTGCACGTGCGCTGCGGCTTCGGCAGCTCGTTGCCATCAGAGTCGGTGACGCGATCGATGGCCTGCGGCTGGCAGTAGACGCCGTTGTTGGCGACTGTGGCGTACGCCGCCGCCATCGCCATGGGTGAGACCGCGTTGGAGCCGATGATCGACGACAGGGAGTTCATCTTGACCTCCGTGCCGTCGGCAAGGGTCACTCCCATACGGGTGGCGACGTGCTTGATGTCGCACAGGTCGAGCTTCTCTGCCATCGCGAAGAAGCCCGTGTTGAGCGACGAGGCGGTGAACTGCATCGGGGTGCCCATCCGGCCCTTGTCCTTGCCGAAGTTGTTGATCAACGTGTTGCTGCCATTGACCCAATCCTGAGGCTGGCCGTTGTTGTCCTCGTTGCAGCTGTGCTTCAGTCGTTTGAACACGCGCAGCGTGCCGTTCAGCGGTTCGTTGACGGAGTGGCCCTTTTCCAGCCAGTCGACGAGCGTGAAGAGCTTGAACGTCGATCCGGCGTTGAATCCGCCGGAGGTTCCGAACTTCTGGTCGCCCGCGAAGACGAGCGAGGAGTAGCTCCAGTCGTCCCTGACACCGGAGTCCTCGCTGAAGATCGTGTTCTGGGCAATGGACAGTACGCGGCCCGTATTGGCCTCGAGGCTCACGGTGGAGGAACCGAAGCGCCCGCCACTGGGGTACTCCTTGGTCGGGGGCAGCGCAGGGTTCGCGGGAGCGTACTGCGCCACTGCCGCCTGAGCGGTTGCCTGGATGCGGGGGTCGAGGGTGGTGTACACGTTGAGGCCGCCGCGCTGCAGCAGCGCTCGACGGTCTTCGCCGGTTTCACCGAATGCGGGATCGTTCAGGATCACGTCCTTGACGTACTGACAGAAGTACTCCGCCCCGACCGCATTGACGCACCCGGTCTTGGGAGGAGTGATCGCGGGCGTGATCGGCCAGACCGCGGCCTCGACGTACTGCTCCCGCGTGATCTTCCCATCGTCGAGCAGGCGGCTCAGCACGTACAGCTGGCGCACCTTCGTGGACGTGTAGCCGTCGGCGGCGGCGAGCTTCTGCTCTTCCGTGATCTCACCGGATTTCACCAGGTCGTCGAGAACGCCAAGCTTCGCACCCTCATCGATCACGCCGTCAGGCGCCTTGTTGAACCGGGTCCCGTCCGCCGTGACGATCGAGCCTTCCGGCTTGTCGATGCGGTAGCTGTTGGGGTTCTGCACCATGCCCGCGAGGGTCGCGGCCTGGGCCACCGTCAGGTTCGCCGCCGTAGTGCTGAAGTACTGGCGAGCGGCCGACTCGATGCCGTACGTGATGCCGCCGAAGTTCGCGATGTTGAGATACCCGAGCAGGATCTCGTTCTTGGAGTACTTCTGCTCGAGCGAGATCGCGTAGCGCATCTCCTGCAGCTTGCGCGTGTAGCCCTCGGGCCCCTTCGCCGTCGTGGCGTCGGTCCAGCAATTGAGCAGCGCCTGATCGCGGCTGACCTTGACCTTCGGTGTGCCGTCCTCGTTGAGAACGGGCTCGCCGGCCTCGTTGGTCTCGTACTCCGCGGTGGCGTTCTGCTCGCACTTCTGGATGAGCACGTTCTTCACGTACTGCTGGCTGATCGATGATCCACCCTGCGTCTCGCTGGCGCCGCCCGCGTTCGAGAGCAGCGCTCGAGTGGTGCCGATGAGGTCGATGCCGCCGTGCTGGTAGTAGCGCGGGTCCTCGCTGGAGAGGAGCGCGTCGTACATCACGGGGTTGATCTGGTCGAAGTTGACGGGCGTGCGGTCCTGCTCGAGGAACTTCGTCAGCAGCACGGGCTGACCGGTCGCCGGGTCGGTGGCGTAGAAGTTGCTCGGCACCATGAGCTTGTCGATCTCGAGCGAGCTCGGCAGATTGTCGAACATCGTGATCGCACGCTCGGCCGCAGTGCTCGTGATGGCGACCGCGGGGGTGACGGTCGCGGCGATCAGGACACCGGCTGCGGCGCTGAGGCCCACGAGCCCGGCGAGTCCGCCGAGCACACCTGTGGCCGTGCGTTTGGTATCAGGCATAGGGTTGATCGTAGGGGAGATACCTGGGCGATTCCCTCAGACGCGTGCGCCCGCTGAGGTGTTTCCCAGCCTTCACCCTCCGCCCTTTCCGCCTATCCGAGGAGTCGCGATGACGACGTGGGAGTACCTCACCACGCCCCTGCTGATCCACAACACCGCCGCGATCCTCAACAACTGGGGCAAGCAGGGCTGGGAGCTCGTCCAGGTCGTGCCTGGCCCCGAAGGGGGACTGGTCGCCTACTTCAAGCGTCCCGCCGGCGGAGGCCAGCAGAACGCGGGACTGGATGCCGCGGCCCAGGCCGCCCAGCAGTTCGAGGGGGCGTGACCATGAGCGTGAGCGATCGTCTCGCCGAACTCGGCATCACCCTTCCCGGCGTCGTGCCGCCCGTCGCCGCCTATGTGCCTGCGAAGGCCCACGGTGACCTCGTCTACACCGCCGGCCAGCTGCCGATGATCTCCGGCTCGCTGCCCGCGGCCGGAAAGGTCGGAGAAGGCGAGGGCCTCGTGCCCGCGGCCGACGCCAAGGGCTATGCCCGCCAGAGCGCCCTCAACGCGCTCGCCGCCGCAGCGGCCGCCGTCGGCGGCGTCGACCGGCTCACCGGCGTGGTCAAGGTCACCGGATTCGTGGCATCCGTTCCCGAGTTCACCGGGCAACCTGGCGTGATCAACGGCGCGAGCGAGGTGCTCGGCGAGATCTTCGGCGACGCCGGCACCCACGCCCGCTCGGCCGTGGGCGTGCCCGTGCTCCCGCTGGACGCGCCCGTCGAGGTCGAGGTCGTCTTCTCCTACGCCTGACCCGGCGCTGCTTCGAGTGTCACGACACGCGGCGACGTCCGTGGCGAGCCCACACATCGTGACCCCTCAAAGTCTCCGCGCGAGGTTCGGGTGTCGCGACACGCGGCAACCAGGCGCGTGAGACCACGCATCGTGGCACTCGAGCCGAACTCGCGCACGCGATGCGCCGACCAACAGAAGAGCGGATGCCGCAGCCCAGGGCTACGGCATCCGCTCTCTTCTGTTCGTCCATTGTCGGCCGTTGAGCGAGCGAGCAGCGACCGAGACGAAACGCCCTTCGCAAGGGCCAGGGGCGTTTCGTCTCGTCGCTGGCGCTCCTCGCTCAACGACCGGGGACTTACCTGACCTGGGCAGAGATCACCGACATGACCGCGGTGTCGGCGAGGGTCGTGGTATCGCCGACCTCGCGGCCTTCGGCGACGTCGCGCAGGAGGCGGCGCATGATCTTGCCCGAGCGGGTCTTGGGCAGCTCGCCCACGATGTAGATGTCGCGCGGGCGGGCTATCGGCCCGATCTGCTCGCCGACCCACTGGCGCAGCATCGGTCCGAAGCCATCGACGCTGTTCTCTTCGAGATGCGATTGCTTGATGATGACGAACGCGACCACAGCCTGTCCGGTGGTCTCGTCGGATGCGCCGACCACGGCGGCCTCGGCGACCGCCTCGTTGCCGACCAGCGCCGATTCGATCTCGGTGGTCGACAGGCGGTGCCCGGACACGTTCATGACATCGTCGACCCGGCCCAGCAGCCAGACGTCGCCGTCGTCGTCGAGACGGGCGCCGTCGCCGGCGAAGTAGTACCCCTGCTTCTGGAACTTCTCCCAGTAGGTCTCGACGAAGCGCTCGGGGTCGCCCCAGATGCCGCGCAGCATCGACGGCCACGGCTCCGTCACGACGAGCAGTCCGCCGTTGCCGTTGCCGACGTGCGAGCCGTCCTCGTCGACGACGTCGATCGAGATGCCGGGCAGCGGGACCTGCGCCGAGCCGGGCTTCGTCTCGGTGACGCCGGGGAGAGCGGACACCATGATGGCGCCGGTCTCGGTCTGCCACCAGGTGTCGACGATCGGGGCGGTCTTGCCGCCGATGATCTTGCGGTACCACATCCACGCCTCGGGGTTGATGGGCTCGCCCACCGAGCCGAGCAGCCGCAGCGACGACAGGTCGAACTGCTTCGGGATCGCGCGTCCCAGCTTCATGAACGAGCGGATCGCGGTCGGCGCCGTGTAGAGCACCGTGACCCCGTACTTCTGCACGATCTCCCACCAGCGACCCGGGTGCGGGGCATCCGGAGTCCCCTCGTACAGCACCTGCGTCGCGCCGTTCGCGAGCGGACCGTACGTCACATAGGTGTGGCCGGTGACCCAGCCGATGTCGGCGGTGCACCAGTACACGTCGGTCTCGGGGTGGATGTCGTGGACGACCTTGTTGGTGAAGGCCGACTGCGTGAGGTAGCCGCCGGAGGTGTGGAGGATGCCCTTCGGCTTCCCGGTGGTGCCCGAGGTGTACAGGATGAACAGCGGGTTCTCGGCGGGGAAGGCCTGTGCCTCGTGCTCGGCGGACGCGGCCGGGACGACATCGTGCCACCACAGGTCGCGGCCGTCGGCCCAGTCGACCTCGTTGTCGCCGCGCTTGACGACCAGCACGTGCTCGACCGTCTCCTGCTCGCCGGTGCCGCGATCGCCGAGGGCGAGGTCGACGGCCGGCTTGAGCGGGGAGACCTTGCCCTTGCGGTAGCCGCCGTCCGCCGTGATCACGAGCTTGGCGCCGGCGTCGTCGATGCGGGCGCGCAGGCTGTCGGCCGAGAAGCCGCCGAACACGACGGAGTGGACGGCGCCGATGCGTGCGACGGCGAGCATCGAGGCGACCGCCTCGGGGATCATCGGCAGGTAGATCGCGACGCGGTCGCCCTGACCGATGCCGAGTCCCTCGAGGACGTTGGCGAGTCGCTTCACCTCGTCGGTGAGCTCGGCGTACGTGACGCGGCGCTCGTCGCCGGGCTCGCCTTCCCAGAGCAGCGCGACCCGGTCGCCGTTGCCCGCCTCGACGTGGCGGTCGAGGCAGTTGTAGGCGACGTTGAGCTCACCGTCGGCGAACCACTTCGCGAACGGCGGGTTCGACCAGTCCAGCACCTCGGTGAACGGCGTGTGCCAGTGGAGGTCGCGGGCCTGGTCGGCCCAGAAGCCGAGTCGCTCAGCCTGCGCCTGCTCGTAGAGCGCAGCGGTGGCGACGGCGTTGCCGGCGAACTCGGCGGTCGGCGCGAACCGTCGGTCTTCGGTCAGGAGGTGGTCGATCTGGCTGCTGCCGGGGTGGGTGACCGGGGATGATTCGCTCATGGGAGCGCGCTCCTTTGCGGGCTGGAGGAAGCCGACGGCTGCCGGCGAGTCTGCCAGGAAATGTACTCAGGGCGACCGGAACCGGCTACCCCCGATAGTGGGTAGAGGTCACAATGTTGGACTCGACCGATATATCAGTGAGAATCCTCTCCTTTTCGTTTTGTCAGGACCCCTACCTCGCATATGCTGACCGTTGGCCGAACATCGATTCTGGCATTGCGGCGCCCGACGTCACCCCCCGAATTCGGGCCCGCGCTTGGCGGCATCCCATTCCCCCCATGGGATGCCGCCTCTCCTTTTCTGGGAGCGATCCCGACGTCATCGTGACGTCCGTTCCTCCCCAGCGTTCATCTCGCGCCGCCTGTCCACGGATCGCCCGGTTCGCCCGCCTGGCCGGCAGCGGCGCTTCTAGCGTCGGAGCATGTCCGCGCCCTTCATCGCCCGTCCTCGCTCCGGTGTCGCCGGTCGCGTGGGGACGAAGGACTCGTGGGATGCCGCGGTCCGCGGGTCGTCGCCCGGCTACGGGGCCGGCCGGCTCGAGGTCGCGGGGGAGAGCGGATGGGACGCCGCCGCCCGTCCGCTTCCGAATCACGCGAGCGGCGCCACCGCCGCCGCGTCGGCAGGCAGGGCGGACGCCGGCGGGCACCGAGCGACGCTTGCGTGGGTTCCGCCCCGACGGCCCGAGAATTCGGACGCGCGGACCGTCGACACGTCGGAGGTACGGTCATCGGACTCTCGATCCGACGTGCCGGCACGCCGACCGCGTCCGACCGGTTCCGCCGGGCGATCGACGATGCGCCACGATCGACCACCATCGCCGCGACGGCCGGCGGAGGAGCGACATGCGGCGCTGGCGCCCTTCGCGACCTACCTCGACGATCCCGACGTCACCGACGTCTTCGTGAACGGCCCCGCCGGACTCTTCGTCGATCGCGGCGCCGGCGTCGTGGCGGCTCGCGAGTGGCGGGCCACAGAAGAAGAGGTGCGTGACCTCGCCGTCGCTCTCATCGGTGCGGGTGGCCGCCACATCGACGACGCGTCGCCTTGCGTCGACGTGCGACTGGAGGGCGGCATCCGCGTCCATGCGGTGCTGCCGCCCATCGCACCCGAGGGAACACTCCTCTCGGTTCGCATTCCGCGCCTCGAGGTCGCGACGCTGGACGACCTGCAGCGCTCCGGCATGTTCGATGATCACGTGCGGCGTCGGCTCGACGAGGCGATCGCCGGACGCGCGAACCTCCTGGTCTCGGGCGCCGCGGGCGCGGGCAAGACCACGCTCCTCGCGGCGCTGCTCGCAGAAGCTCCGCCGCACGAGCGGATCGTCACGATCGAGGATGTGGCCGAGCTGCGCATCGCTCATCCGCACCACGTGCGGCTCGAGGCCCGGCAACCCAATATCGAGGGCAGCGGCGGCATCGGCCTGGCGCGACTCGTGCGCGAGGCCCTGCGGATGCGTCCCGACCGGCTCGTGGTCGGCGAGTGTCGTGGCGACGAGGTGCGGGAGCTGCTGTCAGCTCTCAACACCGGTCACGACGGCGGGGCCGGCACGGTGCATGCGAACAGCCTGGGCGATGTGCCCGCCCGGCTCGAGGCGCTGGGTGCGCTCGCGGGGCTCGATGATCGTGCCCTCGCGCGTCAGGCGGCCAGCGCGATCGGCCTCGTGCTGCACGTCGAGCGAGGTCGTGACGGCGCGCGTCGCATCGCGGCAGCCGGGCGGCCGGTGGTCGGCGGCGACGGGCGTCTCACCATCGAGGAGGAGCGATGGCACACCGGCTGACCGAGCGTCGCGAAGCGGACGCCGCGCCGGCGACGGTGCGCGACGGTGGCGCGCAGAATCGTCGTGGCCTGCCCGGCCCGAGGGGACCGTTCCGGCTTGCCCGGTCGGCAGACTCGTCCGCGGCCGATGCCGCGGAAACCGTGCTACGTCTCGCCGTGCTGCTGCAAGCAGGGGTGGCGCCGGCACGCGCGTGGGAGCACCTCGCCCGCACCGGCGATCCTGCAGCGGTGTACGTCGCATCGTCGATCGACCGCGGGATGCCGCTGCCCGAGGCGATCGCCACGGCAGGGCCGGGCGCGTGGCGCGAGGTGGGTGCCGCCTGTCAGGTCGCACTCGTCGTCGGCGCGCCGCTCGCCGAGTGCCTGCGAGGCC
>NZ_JBJDRK010000087.1:0-11727 GCF_044987405.1 Microbacterium sp. ZW T2_14
GCGTGGGGGTGGCCGCCGCCGGCATCGTCGCGAGGCCGATGCCTGCGATACCGATCGCCAGACCGCTGGTGGCGGCGACGATCGGGCGCAGGCGGCGGCCGATGGGCTGGGTTCGTGACATGCGCGAGCCTCTCGGGTGTGGGGGATCCGTGTTCCCCCACCTTCGCCGCCCGCTCGCCTAAAGTGGGTGGCGGAGAAACGCCATGGCCTGCATCCGCCACGCTCGGCGGGTGACGATGAGCGCATGGGGGAGAACACCGTGCTCGATGCGCTCGGCCTCGACGAGGCCCACACCGCCGTCTACCGGTGCGTGCTGCAGCAGCCGTCGGCCTCGATGACCGAGATCGCTGCGGCGCTGAGCATGTCGCTCCCGCGTGTGCGGCCGATGGTGGTCGAACTCGAGCGCTTGGGGCTGCTCGCTCGGCAGGCCTCGAGCAGCGATCGGTTCGTGGCCTCTCCGCCGTCCATCTCGCTCCGCCCGCTGCTGCTCGAGCGCGAGCGAGGTCTGACGCGGGCGCACGAGGCGCTCGTGGAGCTGAGCGATCTGTACCGCCGCTCGGTCGAACAGCGCAGCGTCGCCGACGTGGTGGACGTCGTCATCGGCGACGATGCCGTGCGGCAGAGGGTGGCCCAGTTGCAGGCCGCATCGATCGACCAGGTGCGGGTGCTCGTGCTGCATGAGATCGCACTCGTGAGCGGCGAGGACAACATCGAGGAGGACCGGGCGCTCGCGCGCGGCGTCCGCTATCGCGTGATCGTCGAGAGCGCGGTGCTGGAGCGGCCGGGCTTTCTCACCGCAGCGCGCGAGATGGCGCAGATCGGCGAGGAGATCCGCGTGCTGCCCACCCTGCCGACGCGCATGTTCATCGCCGACGACCAGATGGCGCTCGTGCCGATGCACTCGCAGGGCGAGGACGAGGGGTTCGGCGCCCTGCTCATCCATCCGAGCGGCCTGCTCGACCTCGTCACCTCGATCTTCGAGGAGTACTGGCGGGCGGCCACCGAGTTCCTGCCCATCGCCGCGACGCCGACGACCGAAGAGGTGGATCGTGATCTGCTGCGCCTGCTCCTGCTGGGAGTGACGGATGCCGCGGCCGCGTCTCAGCTCGGAATCTCACTGCGGACGGTCCAGCGCCGGGTCGCCGACCTCATGGACACCGCCGGGGTGACCACGCGCATGCAGCTGGGTGCGGAGGCCGTGCGCCGAGCCTGGGTCTGACGCACGGGGCTCCACGTCGCTACCAGCCGTGGGCGTTGAACCACTCCCGACGGCTTCGGGTCTCGGCATCGGTCTCGCTGTCGTCCGAGGTGTCGTGGGCGACGAGCCTGCTGTCGCTGTCGAGCTCGACGAACCGATGACACACCGGGCACAGCGCGCGACCGTCGGGGAATCCATCGGCGAGTCGAGCAGCGGCCGTACCGCGCTCGCCGGAGCCCGGGCAGTGCGCAGGGTCGGCTCCGGCATCCGTCCACATGATGGTGCGGTGCCGGTGCAGGCCGGCGTGGCCCAGCGGGCGCGTGCAGCGTCGGCCGGCACTGCGGCTGCGACAGAATCGCACGACGTCGGTCGTGGACGCGGTCATGGCCGCGTCCGCGGCACGTACCGCGGCACCCAGCGCACGAAGGCGAGCGCACCGACCAGTCCGACGGCGCCCATGACGCCCGTGGCCACGGAGAGCGACGCAACGGCAGCGATGGCGGAGACCAGCAGCGGCGCGATCGCCCCGCCGGCGTCGGTGAGCGTGCGCCACGAGCCGAGGAACGCCGCCGGGTCCGACCGCGGGGCGACGTCGGCGCCGAGGGTGAGGAGGATGCCGCTCGACAGTCCGTTGCCGACGCCGAGGACGGCGGCGAACATGGCGAACCACATCGCCGCCTGCGGGAGGTCGTGGGTGAAGGCGAGGGCGACGAACCCGGCGCCCATCAGGACCATCGCCGGAAGCGCGGCCCACAGGCGACCGAAGCGGTCCATGACCTGGCCGCTGGCGTAGAACAGCGCGAAGTCGATGGCACCCGAGATGCCCACCACGAGGGCGATGGTCTGGGCATCGAGTCCGAGCGAGACACCCCACAGCGGAAGCACCACCTGGCGCGCCGAGCGGACGGCCGAGAGGGATGCCGCGGCCAGGCCGAGCGTCGACAGCACGCGGCGGTGGCGCCACATCGTCCGCAGAACGCCGGTGCCGGGATCGGACCCAGTGCTCGGCGTCGTCGCCGGTCGTTTTCCACGCGACGCGCGGAGCGGGATCGATCCGGTGACGGGCTCGCCGGTGTCTTCCGCAGCGACCGCCCCCTGCGCCTCGGTGTCGTCCTCGTCGGAGGGTTCCAAGAACTGCTTCTCGGGATCGGGACCGAAGACCACCAGCAGGACCGTGGCCACGAGGCATCCGCCGAAGAACCAGATCGTGGCGTGCTCGTCGCCGAAGACCGCGAGGAGTCCCGCGGCGATGAACGGCCCGATGAACATGCCCAGGCGGAACGTGCCGCCGAGCAGCGACAGGGCGCGGGCGCGGAACGACAGCGGCACGCGCGTCGTCATGAAGGAGTGGCGCGCGAGGCCGAAGGCCGCCGCGCAGAAGCCGATGAGGAACACGGCGAGGGCGAAGACGCCGAGCGACGGCGCGAGCGCCATGCCCACGACGCCGGCGAGCGAGACCACTCCGGCGATCGCCATCGTGAGCCGTTCGCCGATGCGCGCGACGGCCCACCCGGCGGGGATGTTGCCGCACAGCTGGCCGACGACGAGTGCCGAGGCCACGAGGGCGGCGGTGGCGACATCGGCTCCGAGCTGGGCGGCGATGACCGGGATCAAGGGGATGACCGCGCCCTCGCCGAGCGCGAAGAGAACGGTGGGGCCGTAGACCATGGGGCCGAACCGCCACAGCACGTCCCGCGCGGTGGCGGAGTCGGCGTGATCGCTCATCGCTTCCACGTTAGTCTGGACTGTCATGCTCGACTTCGATCCCTCCGCCGATATCCAGGCCCTGCGCTCCACGTTCGCCGACATCAAGGCCGTGGTCGACGTCGAGGCACTCACGAAAGACATCGCGCGACTCAGCGAGGAGGCCGGCGCCCCCAATCTGTGGGACGACGTCGAGAAGGCGCAGAAGGTCACCAGTGCGCTCAGCCACCGTCAGTCCGAGCTGAAGCGCGTCACCGACGTCGAGCAGCGCCTCGACGATCTCGACGTGCTCGTCGAGCTCGCCAATGAGATGGACGACGAGGATGCCGCCGAAGAGGCGCGTCGCGAGATCGCCGAGCTCGAAGACATCGTCAGCCAGCTCGAGGTGCAGACGCTCCTCGACGGCGAGTACGACGAGCGCTCCGCGGTCGTCACGATCCGCTCCGGCGCGGGCGGCGACGACGCCACCGACTTCGCCGAGATGCTGCTGCGCATGTACCTGCGCTGGGCCGAGCGCCACAAGTACTCCGTGAAGCTCATGGACACCTCCTACGCCGAGGGTGCCGGCATCAAGTCGGCGACGTTCGAGATCGACGCCCCCTACGCGTACGGCACGCTCTCGGTCGAGGCAGGAACGCATCGCCTCGCGCGGATCAGCCCGTTCGGCTCCGCCGACAAGCGGCAGACCTCGTTCGCGGCGGTCGAGGTCATCCCGGTGATGGAGGAGGCCGTCGAGGTCGACATCCCCGAGGGAGACCTCCGCGTCGATGTGTTCCGCTCGTCGGGACCCGGCGGCCAGTCCGTCAACACCACGGACTCGGCGGTGCGGCTCACGCACATCCCCTCGGGCATCGTCGTGTCGATGCAGAACGAGAAGTCGCAGATCCAGAACCGCGCCGCGGCCATGCGCGTCCTGCAGACCCGCCTTCTGCTCCTGCAGCGTGAGAAGGAAGCCGCGAAGAAGAAGGAGCTCGCCGGCACGATCACCGCGAGCTGGGGCGACCAGATGCGCTCGTACTTCCTCTACGGGCAGCAGCTCGTGAAGGATCTCCGCACCGGCTACGAGGTGGGCAACCCCGCGATCGTGTTCGACGGCGATCTCGACGGTTTCATCTCGGCCGGGATCCGCTGGCGCAAGCGCAAGGACGACGACGACTGACCCCGATCGGCCCCGACCCTGACACCCCTGAGCTTGCCAGCGGTCCCTGA
Source organism: Microbacterium sp. ZW T2_14 (assembly GCF_044987405.1). Classification (NCBI taxonomy): domain Bacteria; kingdom Bacillati; phylum Actinomycetota; class Actinomycetes; order Micrococcales; family Microbacteriaceae; genus Microbacterium; species Microbacterium sp. ZW T2_14. The sequence continues at coordinate 4,112 of NZ_JBJDRK010000087.1, forward strand.
GTCTGTCGAAGGGCGGATGCCGCAGCCGCGAGTGTCGCTGGACACGGTGACGGTGCGGCCGCATAGGCTCGATAGGCCATGATCCGGTTCGAGAACGTCACGAAGCGCTTTCGCGGCACTTCCAAACCCGCCCTGAGTGATGTCGATTTCGAGGTGCTGCGCGGCGAGTTCGTGTTCCTCGTCGGCGCCTCCGGTTCCGGCAAGTCGTCCTGTCTGCGGCTGATCCTCCGCGAGGAGACACCGTCGGAGGGCAGGGTGGTCGTGCTCGGCCGCGACCTGCGCACGCTGTCGAACCGCAAGGTGCCGTACTTCCGCCGCCACATCGGTGCCGTCTTCCAGGACTTCCGGCTGCTGCCGACGAAGACCGTCTTCCAGAATGTGGCCTTCACACTGCAGGTGATCGGCTCGTCGCGCGGCTTCATCCAGCAGGCGGTCCCCGAGGTGCTGGCCCTCGTCGGACTGGCCGGCAAGGAGAAGCGGTTCCCCCACGAGCTGTCCGGCGGCGAGCAGCAGCGCGTCGCCATCGCCCGTGCGCTGGTGAACCGCCCGCAGATCCTCCTCGCCGACGAGCCGACCGGAAACCTCGACCCCGCGACCTCCATCGACATCATGCAGCTGCTCGCCCGTATCAACGCGGGCGGCACGACCGTCGTCATGGCCACGCACGAGGCGGGTTTCGTCGATCAGATGCAGCGTCGCGTGATCGAGCTGGTCCACGGTGAGATCGTGCGCGACGAGCGCCACGGCGGGTACGGCGACCGGTCGGGCCTCCCGAGCCTCGCGCCCGAGCCCGAGCGTGGCGCCGCGGCGGTCGCTGCCCTCACCGCCGTGCTCGAGGTGCAGCGTGAGGCCTCGATCGCGGCCGCGGCGGGACTGGACCCCACCGCCGTCGTGGATGACGACGACGACATCGTGGCGGCAGAGCCCGAAACGCCATCGCCAGATGCCGTGTCGCCCGAATCGATGTCGCCGGGTGTCGCCGCCGCCGCGGTTGCCGCCGCCGAGGCCGCCACGGCCGCCGCACTCGCCGTCGACGAGCTCAGAAAGGCGGAGGCGCTCGAGCAATCGTCGGCGGCGCCCCTCGCGGCGCCGGAGCCGCAGCCGTCGGGCGATGCACCGACGACACCGGGCGGAGAATCGGAGACCGTGCCACCGTCCTCGCCACCGGCTCACACGCAGTCGATTCCCGTCGTCGACCTCGACCAGCTCGAGGTGGCCGAGCTCGGCCTCGCCGACCGGCTGGGCCTCGGCGAGACCGACCCCGATGACGAAGTGGGGCCCACGTCATGAGGTTCGGACTCATCATGTCGGAGGCCTTCACGGGTCTACGGCGCAACCTGTCGATGGTCGTGTCGGTCGTGCTCGTGACGTTCGTCTCACTGACGTTCGTGGGGGCGGCGATCCTGATGCAGATGCAGATCGGCACGATGCGCGACTTCTGGGTCGAGCGCGCGCAGGTCGCCGTGTACATGTGCACCACGATCTCGACGCCCGCCACGTGTGCGAACGGCGAGGCGACCCCCGAGCAGGTCGCGGAGGTGGATGCGAAGCTCAAGGGCAGCGCGCTGGCCCCGCTGATCCGCGACATGAAGTTCCTGGACCACCAGCAGGCGTACGACGAACTGCTGCAGATCGCGGGCGAAGAGAACGCCAGCGTCATCACACCCGACCAGGTCAACGAGACCTTCCGCATCACGCTGGTCGACCCCGAGCAGTCCGACGTCATCATCGAGGCGTTCAGCGGCACGCAGGGGGTGGAGCTGGTCAACGACCAGATGCAATACCTCGACCCGCTGTTCTCCGCGCTCACGATCGCCACGTACATCGCCGTCGGCATCGCCGTGCTCATGCTGATCGCAGCGGTGCTGCTGATAGCCACGACGATCCGTCTCTCCGCCTATGCGCGAAGGCGGGAGCTCGGCATCATGCGGCTGGTCGGGGCATCCAATCGATTCATCCAGACCCCGTTCATCCTCGAGGGCGTGTTCGCGGCGCTGCTGGGGTCGGTCCTCGCGAGCGCGGCGGTCATCGCGGGAGTGCACTTCGGCGTCGACCAGTACCTGCGCAACCGCGTGGACTTCGTCACGACGTGGGTCGACGTCGGGGATGCATGGATCGTGGTGCCCGTCCTGATCCTGGTCGGCGTCCTGCTCGCGGCGCTGTCGGCAGGATTCGCGATCAGGAGATGGCTGCGCGCGTGATCACGCGCCCCTTCGCGGGGTAGACTGACAGGCTGCCGTGCGCCCCTCGACAGCATCAGGGGCCCGCCGCACGCTGAGGAGCCGGCTGGACGGCGTCCTTCGACAAGCTCAGGAACCGAAAGGGAGTCGCATGCCCAGGGAACGCGGGGAGAAGGTCGTGGCGACCAATCGTCGCGCGCGCCACGAGTACGCGATCGAGAAGACGTACGAGGCCGGTCTCGTTCTGACGGGCACCGAGGTGAAGTCGCTGCGCGAAGGCCGCGCGAACCTCTCCGACGGCTACGCGTACATCGATGGCGGCGAGGCCTACCTGGACGCCGTGCACATCCCGGAGTACTCGCAGGGGCACTGGACCAACCACTCGTCCAAGCGCACGCGCAAGCTGCTCCTCCACAAGGAGGAGATCGTCAAGCTCTCGCACGCCATCTCGGCGGGCGGGTACACGCTGATCCCCTTGAAGCTCTACTTCTCGGACGGTCGGGCGAAGGTCGAGATCGCGGTCGCGAAGGGCAAGCGCGAGTTCGAGAAGCGCCAGACGATCCGCGAGCGCGAAGACAAGCGCGAGGCCGAGCGCGCGATGCGCTCCCGCAACCGTCTGGGCGAGTAAGCGCCGTCGTGCCTAGCGCACCACGGGCGCCGCGGCATCCGTCGCATCGTGCGCAGCCCGATCGCTGAACGCCGTCTTCGGCACGAAGCACAGCAGCACCGCGGCCGCCAGCGCCGTCACGCCGCACACCACCCACACGGTGAAATAGCCCGACAGCGACCCGGCCGTGCCTTCGGTGGCCGCACCCGTGGCGCCCTGCAGCAGCGCGATGCCGAACACGCACGAGGCGATAGCCCCGCCGACGGTCTTGACCGAGTTGGTGAGGCCGGTCGCGACGCCCGTCTGGGTGGGTGGAGCAGCGGATGCCGCGGCCGCCGGCAGCGCCGCGACCAGGGCTCCGGAGCCGAGCCCGACGATCAGCATGTTGACGATGACCTGCGCATACGTCGCGTGGAACTGCAGGAACATCAGGAAGCCGATGCCGACGAGCGTCGCGGCGCCGATGAGGGTGAGCCGCGGCGCGGTCAGCCGTGAGATCAGCGGGTAGAGCAGGGCGCCGGTGATCATCGCGATCAGGTACACGCCGATGATGAGCGACGTCTGGAACCCCGTCGTCCCGAGACCGTAGCCGTAGACGTCGGGATCCGTGCGGGCGAACGTCGACAGCGGCGCCTGCGCGCCCAGCACGCTCACTCCGAAGAGGCCGGCGGTGAGGAACACCGGGCCGAGCGCGGGGGAGCGGAACATCCGCACGTCGATCAGCGGATCGTCCTGACGCAGCTCCCAGAGGGCGAACGGCACGATCAGCAGGACACCCAGCGCCGTGACCAGCCACGCCACGAGGTCGGCGGGTCCGTTGAGGCGCAGCAGACTGAGGCCGCCGGTGAACGCGACGAGAGCCAGCGAGACGAGCACCAGGCCGACATTGTCGAGGCGGCCACCGGTGGGCTCGGGCGACTCCTTCACCCCGAACAGGATCACGAAGAAGCAGGCGACCACGAGCAGCGCCGGAACGAGGAGCACGATCCACAGTGGGATGGTGTCGATGAGCATGCCGCCGACGAGCGCGCCGATGATGGCACCGGTCTCGAGCGCCGCGACGAGGAAACCGGCCGCGCGCGCGGTGATGGTCGCGCGGCCCTCCATGCGGCGGGAGCGCGACCAGATGAGGGCGATCTCGAGCGGGAGCCAGACGACGTAGAAGCCCTGGATGGCCCAGGCCGCGAGGAAGATCGCGAACGAGTCGGTGAACGGCAGAACGAGGGATGCCGCGGCGGTGATCGCCGTCGACACGACGAGCATGCGCTTGTGGCCGACCATGTCGCCGAGCTTCGCGAACGCCGGCACGACGAGCGCCGACAGCATGAGCTGTGTGCCCTCGAGCCAGTTGACGTCGGCGTCGTGCACGCCGAGATGGCGGGCGATGTCGGTGAGCATCGGCGTGTAGTAGCCCTGGATCACGCCGCTCGTGAACTCGACGAATGCGAGGAAGCCGACGACGCTCGCCAGCGTGCCGATCGTGACCCGTGAGGACATCGCGCTGCGCGCCATCCGTGCTCCTTGCCTCTGGGCCCCAGACCCGTCCTGAGCTCGCCGCCCCGACTCTCGAGCTCCTCGAGGGGGCGGCTGCGATCACTCTAAGCGCTGCAGGAGCGTGCGATGGAACAGTTCGCCGCGCTCGAGCGCCGCGATCTCGACGCGCTCGTCGACGCCGTGGATCGACGCTCGCTGGGCCTTCGTCATCTCCAGCGGCGCGAAGCGGTAGACCGCGGGGGAGAACCGGTGGAAGTGCCGCGAATCGGTCGCCGCCATCATCACGTACGGAACCGTCGCCGCCCCCGGATGCGACACCTTCACCGCGTCGGCGATCAGCGCGAACTGCGCGTTGTCGGTGGACGACTCGGGCGACGGTCCGTCGCCCTCGAGCACCTCGACCGTGACGTGACGGTCGCCGATGCGCCGGCGCACGCGCTTCACCGTGCTCGCCACGGATTCGCCCAGGGCGATCCGCAGGTTGAGCGTCGCCGAGGCCTGCGATGGCAGCACGTTCGCCGCGGTCCCGCCCGACTGCATGGTCGCCGCGACCGTGGTCCGCACCAGCGCGGCCGGTTCCCCGCCCATCGCGGTGAACACGCGTGCGGTGAGCCATGGCGTCGCCGCCAGCAGACCATAGAGGCGGCGAGGGATGCCGTCGGCCCGCGTCGCGAAGAGCTCGAGCATCCGAGTGACCGCTCCCGGCGTCCGCGCCCGGAACGTCGCGGGGGAGAGGCGTTCCACGGCGCGAGCGATGCGTCGCACGGCGGTGCGGACCGGCGGAGCGGACGCGTGCCCTCCTTCGCCGCGGGCGCTGAGCCGGAGAGTCAGCACGCCCTTCTCGCCGACGCCGACCATCGCTGCCCGCCCGCGCACGAACGGCAGGGGCGCGTCGACGACCGCACCGCCCTCGTCGAGCACGAGCCAGGGTTCGACGCCGCGATCCCGCAACGTCTCGGCGATGACGCGGGCAGCGCCGCCGAAGGTCTCCTCGTCGCCCCCGAACGACAGGTACACGTCGCGCGCAGGCGTGAAGCCGGCCGAGAGCAGGTTCTCGACGGCATCCATCACCACCACCAGCGGTCCCTTGTCGTCGAGCGCGCCGCGTCCGAACACCCAGCCGCCCGCGATGCGCCCCTCGAACGGCGGGTGCGTCCAGGCGTCGCTCTCGTCGACGGGCACGACGTCGAAGTGCGCCATGAGGACGACCGGCTGCTCGGTCACCCGTCCACGCCAGCGGTACAGGATGCCGAGCTCGCCGATGCGCTCGCGCTCGAGGTGCTGATGCACGAGGGGGTACAGCTCGACGAGCAGGTCGGCGAAGGCATCGAACGGTGCCTGCCCGCGCTCGGCACGTTCGGCCGACACCGTGGGCAGCTGGATCATCCGCGACAGCCGCTGGGCGATCCCGGGCGGCACGGCCGGGGAACCGCTCTCGCTCATCGTGCGGCGAAGCGGGCCTCGACGGCCGCCGAGATCACGATGTCCTCCGGCTGCAGCTGCACCGCCGGCGCACCTCCGGCGGAGTCGCTCGCGAAGGACGCCTTGGCCATCAGCATGCGCGGCGCGGGCGCCGCTTCCGGTCGGTCCTGGCGGCTGAGCAATCCGAGATCGGCGATCTCGAGCGCCGCCACGTCGGACAGGCCGAGGGCCCCGGCGTACGCGGAAGCGCGGGCGACGGCGACGCCGACGGCCTCCGTCGCGACATTCCGTTCCGTCTGCGCCCGTGTCTCGGGCGTGAGCTGCCATTCGATCCAGCCGAGCTGCACACCCTCGCGTTCGGCCACCTCGCCGGCCCACCACGACAGCACCGCGAAGTCGGTGAAGGTGACGGAGAAGTCGACGGTCGCGTAGTGGACGGGAGCCAGACGCCTGCCCTCGTTGTTCCACGGGCGTTCGGACCACACCGAGACGCGCTGGCTGGACCACTCGGTGACCGTGCCGGCGCTCTTGCGGGCGGCGAGGTCGTCGCGCACCGGCTCGGTCAGGGCCGCCATGCGCTCGACGACGGCGCCGCGTTCGGGCCCCTCAGCACGGATGGTGAGGTGCGCGATCGCGCGTTCGGGGGCGATGCGGGTCTCATGCTCTCCGCGGACCGTGATGACGACGTCGCTCATGACGCCGACTCTACGTGACCGGATCGGCCGGGCCGAGGCATCCGTTCCGGCGTGCAGGCGACGCGAAGGCCGGTCTGCCACAGGCCGGGCGGCAACGCAACCCGCTCCAGCGCGCCCGACGCGCGGTCTAGCGTCGAACGCATCGATAGAGCCCGAGATCGAGGGGGAGTCCATGTCTCGCAACGTGAGGGTGCTGCACTGCGCACCCGAGGACGTGTTCGAGGTGCTGAGCGACGGGTGGCTGTACCCGTCGTGGGTCGTCGGGGCGTCGCGCATGCGCGAGGTCGACGAGACCTGGCCCATGGCGGGCGCCGAGCTGCATCACTCGTTCGGCGTCTGGCCGGCACTGATCGACGACAAGACGGTCGTCGAGGAGTTCATCCCGTCGCGGATGATGGTGATGCGCGCGCGGGGGTGGCCGATCGGCGAAGCCCGCGTGACCATCGACGTGAAGCCGCGCGGACACGAGTGCGTCGTGCGCATCCAGGAAGAGGCGATCGCCGGTCCGGGGCGGTTCGTCCCGCCGCAGCTGCTCGACATCCCGCTGCACTGGCGCAACAACGAGACGCTGCACCGGCTCGCGTACCTCGCGGAAGGCCGAGCCGCAGACCGCCGCGAGGCGACGACGGCTCAGAAGGAGATGGCCGGCACCGGCGAGCAGAGTGATTCGGATGCCGTAACCGGTCGCCGCAGCGCGGCATCGGCGAGTAGCGACCCCGCCGATGCTGGCAAACTGCAGGGAGACCAGCTGGCGGACGCCGCGCGCGGCGGGGACGGAACGGAGAACGCGATGTCGAAGGGCAGCACGGAGCCCGAAACCGCTCCCGTCACGAGCACGGACGGGGTCGAGCAGGCCGACGCGTCCGGGCAGCCCGTGAGCCTCGAGGACTCGTGGAACCCCCTCGCGGGGGCCGGCGAGTCCGAGCCGGCGACCTCGGTGACCGACAGCCAAGGGCAGCCCGGCACCGGGGGCACGCAGGCCGGCGACGCGGACCTCGGCGATGCCGTGACCTCGGTCCGCGCGGTCGAGTCCGAGGGTGGCGTTTCGCCCGCGGAGAACGCCGGCGAGGGCGACGAGGCAGCGGAGAACGTCGACGGCTCGAGCCTGGCCACGGGCGCCGCATCCGGCAGCACTCCTGCCGACGCGGCCTCCGCCAGCGGCGCCAAGCCGCCGCGAACCCGCACCAAGCCTGCCGCGACCGAGGCGCCCGTTCACGG
>NZ_JBJDRK010000088.1:0-10014 GCF_044987405.1 Microbacterium sp. ZW T2_14
CTGTCCCCCGGCACGGGCCGCAGCCTCGGCGTGCCGGGGGACAGGACGTCGCGGCCCTGCAGGCGCAGCTCACCGCGGCCGCCGAGGAGCTCGCCGACGCCGAGGGCGCGGTGGGACGGCGCGACGCGCTCGCCGCGCGCCATGCCGAGCTGGCCGCCCTCGACGCCGAAGCCGAGACCTCCCGTTCCGGCCTGGTCGACCTCCTCGCCGACGCACGCACCCGAATCGCCGCGCTGGCGGTGACGGTCGACGCGGCCCGCCAGACGGTGGACGACGCGCGTGGCGAGCACCCGAGCGTCGCAGAACGGGTCGCGCATGTGACCGCCGTGCGGGATGCGGCCCGCACGGCCGCCGCCGCCCGCGCCGACGCCGAGCGAGCGGTGACACGGGCGGCCCAGGCACAGGCCGATGCCGACGCGCGAATCGCCGCATCCGTCTTCGCCGATGCGGCGGACGCCGTCGCGGCGCTCAGGGACCCTGCGGAGGCGGAGGCGCTGGCCGAGCGCCTCTCGGCGCACGATGCGCAGCTGGCCGCGACCCGCGCGCGGGTGCTCGAGCTCGAGCTGGAGCTCGCGGGCGCCCCGGCGGAGCCCGTCGACACCGCGGCGTCGCGCGCCGCGCTCGACGCTGCCGACACCCGACGCACCGCGGCGCTGCGCGCAGAGCGGGACGCGCACACGGTGGTCGAGCGCCTGCGCGACCTGGCGTTGCAGATCGACGACGCCTATGCCGGTGTGGCCGCCCGCGCCGCCGACGCGGCCGCGATCACCCGGCTCGCGGACACCGTGGCGGGGCGAGCGCCCAACACGATGAAGATGGACCTCGAAACCTTCGTGCTGGCGGCTGAGCTCGAAGAGATCGTCGCCGCGGCCAACCTGCGGCTCGGCGACATGTCGTCGGGGCGCTATCGCCTGCAGCACACCGATGCGCGCGCGGCGCGGGGCGCCGCGTCGGGGCTCGGCCTCGAGATCATGGATGCCTTCACGGGCCAGGCTCGTCCCGCCCAGTCCCTCTCCGGCGGCGAGACCTTCCTCGCATCCCTCGCGCTGGCTCTCGGCCTCGCCGAGGTCGTCACCGCCCGTGCCGGCGGCATCCGGCTCGACACGCTCTTCGTGGACGAAGGTTTCGGCTCGCTCGACGAGGAGACCCTCGACCTCGCCATGCGCACCCTGGACGAGCTGCGCCAGGGCGGCCGCATGGTCGGGGTGATCAGCCATGTCGCGGCGATGAAGGAGCAGCTGCCGGCGCAGCTCGCCGTCGAAGCGACGCCCCACGGGCCGAGCGTCATCACGCAGGACGACGTCGCCCGCGTCTGACCCACGGGCGCCGACACCGCAGCGCCAGAGGGAGTACTCCCACTGTCCCCGGCCGATGCACGGGTGTATCGTTCGCGGCAGGTCGCGCTCCTGGGGGATTCCGCGATCCTGCCCGACCGCCGGCCCCGACCGGCCGCGGCCGTTCGCCGCGCCCACCCGTCACCACGATGTTCGGAGTCGACATGCGTTCCACCACCCGGGCGCGCCGCGCCCTCGCCGCGATCGCGGCATCCGCTCTCCTTCTCACCGGCACCCTCGGAGCCGCGTCCTCCGCCTACGCGGCACCGGCCCCATCGCAGATCGTGCGGATGGCGGCGCTCGGCGACTCCATCACGCAGGCCGCCATGACCTGCTCGAGCCTGACCTCGTGTCCGGCGAACAGCTGGTCCACCGGGTCGGCCACGTCGGTCAACTCCCACTTCCTTCGACTCCGGGCTGCCGGCGCGACGGCGCTCGTCGTCTCCAACAACGCCGTCTCCGGTGCGGCCTCGACTGCCCTGCCGGGGCAGGCGCAGGCGGCCGTCACCCAGGCGGCGCAGTACGTCACGATCGAGATCGGCGCCAACGACGCCTGCACGAGGACGGTCGCCGCGATGACGGCCACGGCGACCTTCCGGGCGAACGTGCAGACCGCGCTGACCACTCTGGCGGCGAGCGGGGCATCGCCGGAGATCTTCGTGGCGAGCATCCCGAGCCTGCAGCGGCTGTACGACCTCAACAAGTCGAGCATCTCGGCGCGATTCGCGTGGGGCATCCTGCAGACCTGTCAGTCGATGCTCGCGAACCCGAGCAGCACCAGGGCGGCCGACGTCGAGCGGCGCGCGGCGGTGCAGCAGCGGGTGAACGAGTTCAACCAGGCGTTGTCGGAAGTGTGCGCCGCCACCGCCAAGTGCCGGTTCGACGGCTTCGCGGTGGCCGACTACGCGTTCGCGAAGTCGGACGTGTCGACGCGCGACTACTTCCACCCGTCCCTGGCCGGTCAGGCGACGCTCGCCGCCCTGACGTGGCAGAAGACGCAGTGGGTGTCCTGATCCGCTGAGGCCGCGACGGTTGCGGGCGCCCGGCGGCTCCGCCCGAGGGGCGCGCGACGACCACAGCGACCCGCGGCGACGGGGCGCGGCGTCTGGTTCCGTCCAGGGGGAGCGGGATCAGACGCCGTAATCCACGCGGATGCGGTCGCGGAGCTGGTGGCTGCACGCCGTCACGGCGGCATGCCAGTCGGTGATGGCGCCGTCCTGCGCCCGATCCGAGACGGCTTTGAGCACGCGGATCGGCACGCCGAACCGCTGCGCCACCCAGATGTACGCGTACGTCTCCATGTCGACCAGACCGGCGCCCAACGGACGGATCACCGCGACCGCCTCGGCATCATCGACGAAGTGGTCGCCGGTCGCGATGGTGACGCCCTCCGCCTCGAGCTCGACGAGCGGCGGCAGCGACACATGCTGACCGACGATGCCGTCGATGTCGGTGACGTCGTGCTGCAGGGCGGCGCTGATCTCGTAGACGTCGGCGTCGAGCCGGGCGTCGATCGCGCCGGCGGTCCCGACCACCACGACCTCGTCGTACGTGGTGGCGTCGAGCGCCCGCGTCAGCGCGTAGGTGGCCTGGAGCTTGCCGGGTCCGGTGACGAGGCGGTCGAATCCCGGGAGGTCGTCGGGAAACGCGACGAGTTCGGAGGCGAGGGCGGCGACGAGGAGTCTCACACCCCCATCATGTCCCGCTTTGCCGGGAGCGAGTCCCGCACGGGACGATGGATCCGCCCCCGGGGAGCCGGATCGGGACACGGATGCCGCCCCCGCTCCGTCCGCCGAAGCGGCAGCGGGGATACCCTGGCAACGATGCCCGAGTCGAAATCGAAGTCCGGAAAGACCCGGGGCACGGCGCGCGCCGTGCCCACCACGACCGCCGTCATCCCGCTGTCCTCCGCCGCGCGCTGGCGCGCCTTCTGGGTGTGCGTCTCGGTGGCCGCGATCACGATCCTCGACATGACGAAGGTCAACGTGGCACTCCCGTCGATCGGCGAGGTGCTCGATGCGAGCTCGACGCAGCTGCAGCTGATCGTGTCGGGGTTCGTGCTCACGTTCGGACTCGTGCTCGTGCCGATGGGGCGTCTCGGCGACCAGCGGTCGCGCCGCACGCTGTTCATCGTCGGGCTGTCGCTCTACACGGTCACCAGCGTCATGTGCGCCCTCGCCCCCACGGCGAACGTGCTGCTCGTCGGGCGGCTGCTGCAGGGCGTGGCCGCCGGCATCCAGATGCCGCAGGTGCTGGGCATGGCGCAGGAGCTCTTCCAGGGAAGGGAGCGCGCTCGCGCCTTCGGTCTCTTCGGCGCCACCATCGGCGTCGCGACAGCCTTCGGCCCCACGCTCGGCGGTCTGCTCATCGCGCTGGGTGGTCCGACCGACGGCTGGCGGCTCATCTTCTGGATGAACGTGCCGCTCTGCCTGGCGGCCATCGCGCTCGCGCTGTGGCTCCTGCCCGACACGCGCACGAGATCGCGGCGCCGCGTGCAGCTCGACCCCGTCGGGCTGCTGCTGTTCGGCGCGAGCGTCGTCTCACTGATGTGGCCGTTCCTGTTCACGACGGGCGCACCGACCGACAACCCGGCCCGCTGGTGGCTGCTCGTAGCGTTCGTCCTGTTCGTCTCGGCGCTCATCGCCTGGGAACGTCACTATGCCGCCCGCGGGCGCAGTCCGCTCATCCCGCTCAAGCTGTTCCGCATCGCGTCGTATCGCAACGGGACCCTTCTTCAGACGGCGTACTTCACCGCCGCGCCGGCGATGTTCCTCATGACGACCCTGTTCCTGCAGATCGGTCTGGGCTTGGAACCGGTGTACGCGGGAATGGTCTCGATCGGCTTCGCGCTCGCGAGCGCCGTGACGTCGTGGGTCGGCGGCAACCTGGTGAGCAGCCACGGCCGCGTCGTGGTGGTGTGGGGACTCATCGGCATGCTCGCCTGTGTCGGAGGGCTCATGCTCGCGGCGTTGTACGTGCCGTCGGCGTGGACGCCCTACATCATGGCCGCGATCATGACCGTCGGCGGCGCCGGCGGCGGCCTCGTCATCGCCCCCAACCAGACGCTCACCCTCGCCGACATCCCGGTCAAGCAGGGCGGCGTCGCCGGCTCCGTCGGCCAGCTCGGCCAGCGCATCGGCGCGGCGGTCGGCACCGCGGTGGCGCTGTCGCTCTTCTACGCCTCGATCTACCGCGAGTCCGGCACGCACGACGAGCTGGTCGTCTATCACGATGCGTACGCATTCGGGATGCTGTCGGTCGCGCTGTTCCTCGCGCTCGCGTTCATCGTGGCCATCGTCGACCTCACGGCGCGCCGCAAGAAGGCCGAGTCGTCGAGCGCCACCGATTCCCCCGTCCCCTGACCCTCGCGTGCCGGCGTGAGCGCCTCGGGGGTCGCAACAAGCGGCAACGTCCCGCCCGTGCCCGCGTGTTGCGCCACCTGAGCCGGAGTGCGTTCGCTTCGGGGGTCGCGACACGCGGCGACGTGGTGCATGTGCTCGCGTTCTGCGACCCTCGAACGCACGCGGGGCGCCGTGATCAGCGGCGGAGGGACACCGGTCCGAGGACGGGCTGCCGGCGGTCGCGCACCCAGCGGGTGCGGGTACGGCGGAACTCCTCGCGCGTCGTGAACCGGTAGCGGTACGACACCGCCCGCACCCATCGGGGTCGCTCGCCGGCGAACGGGTCGTGTGCGAGCAGGCGCAGGGTCGCGGCATCCGCTTCCAGCAGCCGCACCAGGAACGCGGTGAACCAGTCGTCGAGCGAGCGCCCGAGCGGCAGGAACCACATCAGCCAGTCCAGCCGCAGGTGGTAGGGCGCGAACTGCCGGGGGATGCGGCGCACATCGCCCGGCTTGCCCTTGAAGGCGTATTCGCGCCAGGTCGCGGCATCCGGATCCTCGTCGGTCGTGCCCTCGACGACGATCTCGATGCGCTGCTTCGTCACCGTGCCGAAGGCGCCGTAGGCGTTGGCGAGCTGCCAGCGGTTGAACGAGGCATTCATGAGCTGTCGGCGCGCGAAGAGGTTCTGCAGGGGCCACCAGCTCAGCGCGAGATACAGTACGCCGACGGCGCACGTGACGACGAGCCAGTACACGGGCATCCCGTCGATGATCCACGGCGGATCGGATGCCGCGGGCGCATGTGCGGCGCCGAAGCCCGGCAGTCCGATCGCCGAGAACGCGAGCACGATCGTCATCCAGTTGAGCCAGGCGAAGTTGCCGGTGAGGACGAGCCACGTCTGCGTCGCGATGACGATCGCGGCAGCCACGGCGCCGATGATCGCGGGGACGGGGCCGGGAACGAACAACCCGAGAAGCGGCGCGAACAGGAACCACGGCACGACGAGCTGCGAGAAGTGGTTGCCGAGCACCTCGCCGCGGTGGAACCAGGCCGGCAGGAGGTGCGCCTGGCGACTCAGCGGGCCGGGCATCGGCTGCGTCTCGTGGTGGTACATCAGCGCGGTGAGGTCGCGCCACTCGCGGCCGCCGCGGATCTTGATCATGCCGGCGCCGAACTCGAGCCGGAACACGAGCCACCAGAACAGCACGATCACGACGGTCGGCGGGGGCTGACGGTCCGACCCGAGGAACGCTGCGAGGAACCCGGCCTCGAGGAGCAGCATCTCCCACCCGAAGCCGTAGAAGGTCTGGCCGATGCTCGTGATCGACATGTAGCCGAACCACAGCGCCAGGAAGCAGAGCATCGGCACCCACGGCGGGCCGAGCTGCGGGATGCCGGCGACCAGCGCCGCCGAGACCACGACGCCGGCGGCGCACAGTGCGACGAGACGCCGGTCGGTGTACCTCAGCCGGCGGAACAGCGTCGGGCGGAGGAGTCGGCGCCCCCGCTTCGAGGAGCGCGCCCAGTCGAGGAGGTCGGTCGCGGGCAGCAGTCCGTGTTCGCCGAGAAGCGGACGGAACTGGTTGAGCGTGGACACGAACGCGACGACGAAGAGCGCTGCGATGCCACGTTGCAGCACCTGCCGCGCGAACTCGAAGTCGACGGCGGCGAACCCGTTCACAATTCGTGCCTCACGTGCTCGGCATCAACTCCGCGGAACCGGGGCGCCATCCGCGGTCCACGGCGCCCACGCCTGAGCTGAGCGGAGAGCCTGAGGAGTTGGCGTCTGATGCCCACGGTCGCACCTCACCCGGAGAGGTCCTCGACCCCGAGGCGCTCGCCGCCGCGGCCGTGGGGGCCGCCGCCGATCACCCTCGCCCGCCTGGCCATGGGCCTCATCCTTCCACCGCGCCGGCGCCTCGGCAGGGGGTTGACGAGAGCCTCCCAGCCGTCGAAGCCGTCCGCCGTGGCCACCCCGCTCGGCGCCGAGGGGCGGAAGGCCTGGTCGGTCGCAGGACGCGCCGGGGCGCGGCATCCGTTTCCGGCGTGTCGTGGTGATCGACCCGACTTTCCGCAACGGGCGCGCCGCTGGTCGGGCCACGGGGACGGGTTGTGAAAAGACCGGCCGGTGACAGGACACGCCGGCACGCGGCATCCGTTCCCGGCGTGTCGTGGTGACCGACCCGACTTTTCGCAACGGGCGCGCCGCTGGTCGGGCCACGGGGACGGGTTGTGAAAAGACCGGCTGGTGACAGGACACGCCGGGGCGCGGCATCCGTTCCCGGCGTGTCGTGGTGACCGACCCGACTTTTCGCAACGGGCAACGCGGGGTAGCGCGTGGCGTTCTTCCTCGCCGCGCGGCGCGGGGACAGGATGGAGGTGCGGACGTGCCGCGGAGAATGAGGTGGATCATGCAATCGGTGCTTCTCGACACTCCGACGGGGATCACGGCGCGGCTCGGCTGGGATCCGAAGCTGCCCGACCACGACCGCAAGCGCCTGCTCGCGAAGGAGATCGTCGCCGCCAAGCTCGGGGTCGAGCCGAAGGACGTGCGCGTCGAGCGCGAAGCGCCTCGCACCTTCGGATTCCACACGCAGCTGATCGCCGAGGTCGGCGGCAGGGAGCTGCCGCTGAAGATCCGCAACGTCAACTTCCGCGCGGCCACCGTCGTCGCCGTCACCGATCCCGAGGTGTCGCTCGGGCTGGACCTGCGCGACGCGCACCCCGACGACGCGGAGATGCACCTCATGAAGCGGCACTCCCATCTGCTCGACGAGAACGACCTGTCCAAGCTCATCGCGCACTGGACACGCGTGCAGGCCGTCCGCGACGCCGACGGGCGCGGTGCACGCGTGGCCGCCGATCACGTGCGGCTCGACAGCCCGCTGACCAAGGGGTGGATCCCCGACCGGAAGGTGTTCTACCAGCTGGCCGATCTCTCGCGCGACAG
Source organism: Microbacterium sp. ZW T2_14 (assembly GCF_044987405.1). Classification (NCBI taxonomy): domain Bacteria; kingdom Bacillati; phylum Actinomycetota; class Actinomycetes; order Micrococcales; family Microbacteriaceae; genus Microbacterium; species Microbacterium sp. ZW T2_14. The sequence goes on from NZ_JBJDRK010000088.1 coordinate 7,626, forward strand.
CTGGGTCATCACGCTCGCCTACGCGCAGCCGCACGCCGGGTGACTCGGTCGCGCGGCTTCGTCTCGCTCGCTGCCGCCCGCGTGCTCGAGACCGAGGCCGGTCGTTGCGCGAGCGAGGAAGGAGCGAGACGAAAGCCGCTCAGCCGTCGACGAGCTCGGGAAGGGCAGCCTTGAGCTCGGCCAGCCACACGCGGGCGTTGCCGTCGGACGGCGCGCGCCAGTCACCGCGGGGCGACAGCGAGCCGGCCGGCGACACCTTCGGACCGTTGGGGATCGCCGAGCGCTTGAACTGGGCGAAAGCGAAGTAGCGCCGCAGGAACACCTGCAGCCACTTCGCGACGGTGGCGAGGTCGTAGGCGTAGCGGTCTTCATCGGGGAACCCCGGGGGCCAGGCGCCGGCCTCCGCGTCGCCCCACGCGTGCGCCGCCAGGTACGCGATCTTCGACGGACGGAAGCCGAAGCGCAGCACGTGGTACAGCGTGAAGTCGTGCAGCGCGTAGGGGCCGATGCGGTCCTCGGTGGACTGCATCTTGCCGTCCTGCCCAGCGGGGACGAGCTCGGGCGAGATCTCGGTGTCGAGCACCGACTGCAGCACCTCGCGGGCGCTGTCGCTGAGTTCGGTCGAGCCGCCCTCGTCGCCCCGGTGCGAGATCACCCAGCGGATGAGGTGCTGGATCAGCGTCTTCGGCACGCCGGTGTTGACGGCGTAGTGGCTCATATGGTCGCCGACGCCGTACGTCGCCCACCCGAGCGCGAGCTCCGACAGGTCGGAGGTGCCGATGACCATGCCGCCGTGGTGGTTCGCCAGGCGGAAGAGGTAGTCGGTGCGCAGGCCCGCCTGCACGTTCTCGAACGTGATGTCGTGCACCGGCTCGCCGTCGGCGAAGGGGTGGTCGAGGCGTTCGAGCATCTCGATCGCCAGCGGGCGGATGTCGATGGTCTCGATCGACGCTCCGACCGACTCGGCGAGGGCGATGGCGTTGGACTTGGTGTGCTCGCTCGTCGCGAAGCCGGGCATCGTGTACGCGAGGATGTCGCTGCGGGGCCGCCCCATGAGGTCCATGGCCCGAGCCACCACGAGCAGTGCGTGCGTCGAGTCGAGCCCGCCGCTCACGCCGATGACCGGCTTCGGCCCGCCGATCGCGCGCATGCGCTGCACGAGGCCCGACACCTGGATGTTGAACGCCTCGTAGCAGTCCAGCGCCAGGCGCTCGGGGTCGTCCGGCACGAACGGGAACCGGTCGAGGTTGCGGCGGAGCCCGACGTCGGTCGCCGGCGGGTCGAGACGGAAGTGCACGGTGCGGAAGGCGGCATCCGCCTGCGTCGCCCGGCGATTGTCGTCGAACGTGCCCTGGCGCAGGCGATCCTGGCGCAGCCGGTCGAGGTCGACGTCGGCCACCGACCGGCGCGGGCCGTCGGGGAAGCGCTCGGTCTCGACGAGCAGGTTGCCTCCCTCGTAGATCATCGTCTGGCCGTCCCACGAGACGTCGTTCGTCGACTCGCCGCCGCCCGCGGCGGCGTACGCGTAGGCGGCGAGACAGCGCAGAGACTGCGACTGCACGAGGTCCTTGCGGTCCTCGGCGCGTGCGATGGTGATCGGGCTGCCGCTGAGGTTGAGCAGCACGGTCGCCCCCGCGAGTGCGGCGCCCGATGACGGCGGGATCGGCACCCAGACGTCCTCGCACACCTCGGCGTGCACGACGAGGCCGGGGATGTCGAGGGCCTCGAACAGCAGGTCGGGACCGAACGGGGCCTCGAGCGCGCCGACGCGGATGTCCTGGTCGCCCTGGTCGTCGCCCGGGGCATACCAGCGCCGCTCGTAGAACTCGCGGTACGTGGGCAGGTAGGACTTCGGGGCGACGCCGAGCAGCTCACCGCGGTGGATCACGACGGCGCAGTTGTAGAGGCGGTTGCGGTGGCGCAGCGGCGCACCGACGACGAGCACGGGGAGAAGATCTGCGGATGCCTCGACCAGCCGCTCGATCGCGGCGACCACCGCGTCGAGAACCGGGTCCTGCATGACGAGGTCGTCGATGGCGTAGCCGGTGAGACACAGCTCGGGGAAGAGGGCGACGGCGACGGCCTCCGCGTCGCATTCGCGGGCTGCCGTGAGGACGGCGTCGGCGTTGGCCGCGGGATCGGCGATCGAGACCGGGATCGTGCACGCTGCGACGCGGGCGAACCCGTGCCGGTACGCGCTCTCGAAGGGCAGGCTCATGCGCTCCAGTCTGGCAGGTGCCTCCGGCATCCTTCCCCTTCTGCTGCTCTCTCTCCGCTCGCCCTCTCGCGTCCGCTGCCCCGTTCGTCCGTCGTATATGTACGCGTTTCGGGCCGTTCCGCGTACATATACGACGGACGAACGGGGGGTGTGCGGAGAGGAGGAACGGGG
>NZ_JBJDRK010000089.1:0-9913 GCF_044987405.1 Microbacterium sp. ZW T2_14
CTCGGGCGCCGGTGGCGGCGACGTCTCGGTCGCCGGCTCGTTCGCGCTCGCCGTCGTCACCCACCTCACGCGGGCGGCGATCGACGGCACGGTCGCGCTCACCGGCGGCGACGCCGCGGTCACCGCAGCCAGCGCCGTGACGAGCACCGTCAAGGCGCTGCCGGCCGGAGAAGGCGTGACCGATGCGGGCGACTTCGGCTTCGGGGCATCCGTCGCCCTGAACCTCATCACCGACAAGACCAGCGCCGAAGTCGCGAACGGCGGCGCCCTCACCGGCGCCCGCCACCTCACCCTCACCGCGACAGCCGCTGACATCGGCGTCACCGAGGCGCGCATGGGCGCGAAGGGCGGCGACGTCGCCCTGGCGCCCGCGGTCGCGGTGACCCTGTCGAACGTCACCACGTGGACCCGTGTCGGCACCGGCACACTGAACCTCACCGGCAGCCTCACCCTGATGGCGACGCAGACGGCGTCGGCCACGTCGGCGGCCACGTCGGCCGTGTCGGCGGCAGCGGATGCCGCGATCGGCGTCGCGCTCGGGCTGACGATCGCGAACCACACGGTGACAAGCTCGCTCGCGCGCAACGTGACGGCCGGAGCTGACGTCTCGCTGCGCGCGAGCGGTTCCTCGACGTCGGCGTCGTCGGCGGCCGCGTCGGCCGCCGGCGCGCCGGAGTCAGCGGGCGGCGGCGGAAGCTCGGGCTCGGGCGTCACCGACGCCGTCGAGGCCGAGCGCACCCACGCCGGGGCGGCCTCGAGCGCGAACGGCGGCGACGGCGCGGGCTCGGCCACGGCCCCCGCCCCAGAGTCCTCGCAGGGCGAGGTCAACGCCGCGGCCGGCGTCGCGATCACGCTCGCGACGGTGCGCGCCGAGACGATCGTGGAACCTGGCGTGTCCGCGGTCACGGCAGGTGGAACGGCCGCATTCGCGAGTGCGGCGAACACCGACGCGTCCTCGTCGGCGGACGGCTCGGCGTCGCAGGGGAGCGACGCGACGATCGGTGCGGCGGTCGCGATCACGCTCGCCGACGTGGTGAACCGTGCGACGGTTCCGGCGACCCTCACCGTCACCGCCCACGACCTCATCGTGTCGGCAGCCGTCACGCCGAACGGGGCGGATCAGACGTCGACCATCTCGGCGCAGTCGGTTGCCGGAGCGGGCGGCGGCGACGTCTCGGTCGCCGGCTCGTTCGCGCTGGCCGTGGTGAACCACGCCACCCGCGCGGGCGTCGACGGCACCGTCGTCCTCACCGGCGGGGACGCCGCGCTCACCGCGACCAGCACGGTGTCGAGCACCGTCAAGGCGCTGCCGGCCGGCGAGGGCGTCACCGGCGCCGGCGACCTCGGGTTCGGGGCATCCGTCGCACTGAACCTCATCACCGACAAGACCACGGCCGACATCGCCGACGGCGTCAGCCTGACGGGCGCGCGTCACGTCGCGCTCACGGCGACCGCGACCGACGCAGCGGTGACCGAGGCGCGCATGGGCGCCGCCGGGGGCGACGTCGCGCTGGCGCCCGCGGTCGCGATCACGCTGTCGAACGTCACCACGTCGACCCGCATCGGCACCGGCACGCTCACCATCGGCGGCAGCCTGACGATGTCGGCGACCCAGACGGCTGCGGCGGCGACGACGTCTTCGTCGTCGGTGCTGGGAGCAGCGGATGCCGCGATCGGCGTCTCGCTCGCGCTCACCGTCGCGAACCACCTCGTGACCAGCGCGCTCGGCCGCAACGTCACGGCGGGTGCCGATGTGTCGCTGAAGGCGTCGAGCATCTCGGTGTCGTCGGCGAGCGCCGCGGCCTCCGCCGCCGGCGCCCCCGAGAACGACGCGGACTCCGGCGACCCGGCGAACCCGGGCGGGGCGTCGGGGACCGGCGTCAACCAGTTCGCCGCGAGCGAGCGTGCGCACGCGGACTCGGTCGCGACGGCCAACGGCGGCGACGATTCCGGCGACCAGGCCGCCCCCGAGGCGGAGTCGAGCGACGGGCCGGTCAACGTCGCAGCGGCGATCGCCATCACGCTGTCGACGATGCGGGCGCGCACGATCATCGAGCCGGTGGTGACGGCCGTGACCGCAGCGGGCACCGTCGCCCTGGCGACGAGTGCCAACACCGACGCGGCATCCTCTGCCGACGGGTCGGCGGCCGGCGACGGCGACGCGACGATCGGCGCGGCGGTCGCCCTCACGCTCGCCAACGTGACGAACGCGGCCGACGTGCCCGCCACGCTCACGCTGCGTGCGCACGACCTCCTCGTGAGCGCCACGGTCACGGCGGCCGGCGCCGACACCACCGCGACGATGGGTGCCCAGGCCGTCTCGGGCGCCGGGGGCGGCAAGATCTCGGTCGCCGGCTCGTTCGCGCTCGCCGTCGTCAATCACACCACCCGCGCCGTCATCGACGGCACGGTCATCCTCGGCGGCGACGCCGCGCTCATCGCGACGAGCTCGGTGTCGAGCACCGTGAAGGCGCTGCCCCACGATGACGGCGTCATCGCCACCGGCGACGCCGGGATCGGGGCATCCGTCGCACTGAACCTCATCACGGACCGCACGAGCAGCGAGGTCTCCGACGGCGTCAGTCTCACCGGCGCACGCCACGTCACGCTCACGGCCACGGCGACCGACGCGGCAGTCACCGAGGCGCGCATGGGTGCGAAGGGCGGCGATGTCGCGCTCGCGCCGGCGGTCGCGGTGACCCTCTCGAACGTCACGACGTGGACGCGCATCGGCACCGGCATCCTGAGCGTCACGGGCAGCCTCACGATGGTGGCCACGCAGACGGCGCGGGCGGCCACGACGGCCTCGTCGGCCGTGCTGGATGCCGCGGATGCCGCGATCGGCGTCGCGCTGGCCCTCACCATCGCCAACCACGGCGCCACCAGTGCGCTCGCCCGCAACGTGACCGCCGGCGCCGACGTGGTGCTGCGCGGGTCCAGCATCTCGGCCTCGAGCGCGCTGGCGGCGGCGTCGGCGGCGGGCGCGCCCGAGAACGACGATTCGGGCGACCCCGGCAACCCGGGCGGCGGCTCGGGCACCGGTGTCGACCAGCTGGCCCAGCGCGAGCGGGACCACGCCGACGACGTCTCGACCGCCAACGGCGGCCAGGACTCCGGCACGACCGACAACCCGAGCGCCGAGACGAGCGAAGGCCCGGTCAGTGTCGCGGCGGCGGTGGGCATCGTGGTCTCGACGGTCCGCGCCGAGACGGTCGTCGAGCCGACGGCGACCTCGATCACGGCGGCGGGTGCCGTGGTGCTGGCGACCAGCGTCAACACCGACGCGCGCTCGGGCGGCGACGGATCGGCAGCCGGCGACGGCGACGCCACCATCGGCGCCGGTGTCGCCCTCAAGTTCTCGACCACGACGAACCGCGCGACGGTCCCCGCGTTCCTCACGGTGACGGCGCACGACGTCACGCTGTCGGCCACGGTCACGGCCGACGCCGCCGACGTCACGTCGACGTTCGGGGCGGCCGCCTCCTCGGGAGCGGCAGGCGGCAACGTGTCGGTCGCCGGATCGGTCGCCATCGCCATCGTCACCACCGACACGATGGCGACGGTCTTCGGCACGCTGATCCTCACCGGCGGCGATGTCACCCTCCTGGCACGCAGCGCCGTCGCCGGCACCGTCACCGCACTGCCGGTGGGCGACGGCGCGAGCGGCACCGGCGACGCCGGGGTCGGGGCATCCTTCGCGCTCACGCTCGACACGCACCGCACCAGCGCGCTCATCGGCGACGAGGTCTCGGTGACCGGGGCGCGCGACGTGAGCCTGACCGCGGAAGCCCGCGACGCCACCACCACCGAGGCCCGCATGGGCGCCAAGGGCGGCGGCGTCGCCATCGCGCCCGCCGTCGCGATCGTGCTCTCCAACGTGACGACGCTGGCGCGGATCGGCACCGGCGTCCTCGTGGCGAGCGGCGACGTGCTGATCCGCGCCACGCAGCACGCCTCCGCCGAGAACTCGGCCACTGCCGCCGCCATCGCATCCGACGACGCGGCCGTCGGCGTCGGGCTGGCGCTCACCATCGCCAACCACACGGTGACGGCGATGCTCGGCCGCAACGCCACGGCCGGCGGCGACCTGACGATGCAGGCCTTCGGCTGGTCGCGCTCGAGCGCCCTGGCCGCCGCCTCCGCGGCCGGAGCCCCGGAGAACGACGAGGACGCCGGCACCGGCGACCCCGCGACCGAGGGCGGCGCCGCCGGCACCGGCGTCGACGAGCAGGTCGGAGGGCAGCGCGACTACGCCGACCAGGTCGCCGGCGACTACGGCGTCGAAGGGTCGGGCGAGACCGAGACGCCGAACGCCGAGACCAGCTCGGGTCCGGTCAACGTCGCCGCCGCGATCGGCATCGTCATCGCGACCGTCCGGGCCCGCTCCATCGTCGAGCCGCAGGTGTCGGCGATCACGGCGGCCGGCACTGCCACGCTGTCGTCGTCGCAGAACACCGATGCCGCGTCCGGGGGCGACGGCTCGGCCTCGCGCGGCGGTGACGCGGCGATCGGTGTCGGCGTCGCGATCACCTACGTCGACGTCGTCAACCGCTCGATCGTGCCGGCCACCCTGACGCTGCGCGCGCACGCCCTCGCCGTGCTCGCCACCATCACGATGGACGGCGCCGACGACACCTCCACGATCCGCGCCGTGGCGTCCTCGGGTGCGGGCGGCGGCAAGGTGTCCGTCGCCGGATCGGTGGCGCTCGGCCTGGTGTGGTTCGACACCCTGGCCGCCGTGTCGGGCACCGTCATCCTCACCGGCGGCGACGCGACGCTCGGCGCCGGCAGCAGGATCGACACCACGGTCAAGGCGCTGGCCGCGGGCGAAGGCGTCGTCGCCACGGGTGACGCGGGGGTCGGGGCATCCTTCGCTCTCGCGCTCGTCACGAGCGACACGCACGCGCGCCTCGACGACGAGGTCTCGCTCACCGGCGCCGAGGCCCTGACCGTTGCGGCGTCGTCGGTGAGCCGCACCACGACCGAGGCCCGCATGGGCGCCAAGGGCGGCGACGTGACCGTCACGCCGTCGATCGCGATCACCGTGTCGGATGTCAGCACCACCGCCGTCGTCGGCGCGCTCGCCTCCGGGCCGATCGTGGTCACCGGCAACGTGCTCGTCTCGGCCATGCAGCACACCGCCGCGCACACCACGGCGGGCGCGGTGGCGACCGACGCCGGGGATGCCGCGGTGGGCGTCGCGATCGCGCTGAACTTCGCGTTCGACAGCGTCTTCGCCACGACGCGCCGCAGCATCACCTCGGGCGGATGGATGGCGTTCTCCGCCACCGGATCCTCCCTCAACGGGGCGACCGCGACGGCTTCGGCGAGCGGAGCCCCCGGCGAGTCCAGCGGCGACGCCCCCTCGGGCGGCGTCGACGGTCAGGTGCAGGAGCAGCGGGACTACGCGAACACCGCCAGCCTCGGCCAGGGCGGTGCGGGCGTTCAGAACAGCGAGAGCCCGTCGGCATCGACGAGCGACGGCGGTGTATCGGTCGCCGGCGCGGTCGCGCTCACCATCTCGGACGTCAGCTTCACCGCGTGGCTGCCCGACGCGCTCGAGCTGACGGCCGGCGGCCATGTCTGGCTCACCTCGTCGGCGCAGGTCGACGGCAAGGCCGAGGCGAGCGGCACGGCGCTCGCGCAGGACGACGCGGGCGTGGGTGCCGCGGTCGCGCTCAACCTCGTCTTCCTCGTCAACAACGCGTGGGTCGGCGACGACGCCGTCATCTCGGGCGACGGCTTCACCGCCGCGGCGCTCATGACAACGGTCGGCTCCGACACCACGCACGACTTCTCGGCGATCGCGAACGCGGGCGCCGGCTCCGACGACGTGGGCGTCGCGGGCGCGGTCGCCCTGAACATCGTGTTCGACAGCACCCAGGCGTGGATCCCGTCGAGCGCCCGCGTCGACTTCGGTGCCGGCGATGTGCTCGTCGCCGCCGAGAACCGCCGCACCGACACCGCGAAGGCGAAGGCCGACGCGACCGGCGGCGGCTCGAGCACAGGTGTCGGGGCATCCGTCGCGATCAACGTCATCTCCGACGACGTCACGCGCGCCGAGATCGAGGACGGCGCCGACGTCACCGGCGGCGTCAACGTCACCGTGCGCGCCGACCACACCGATGCCGTGTTCAACGAGGTGACGGCCGGCTCCGAGGGCGGCACCGCCGTCAGCCCCGCCGTGGGCATCAACGTCGTGCTGCCGGTGGTGCTGGCGCGCATCGGCACGCCGGGCCCCCGCCCGTTCGTCGCGACCGGCACGGTCATCGTGCGGGCGACGCACTCCGGATCGGTGACGGTCGAGGGCGACGCTGACGCCGCCGGCGGCAGCGTCGCGATCGGCGCCATCATCGTCGTCAACGTCGTCGACATCGACGTGCGCGCAACGGTGGTCCGCGACATCACCGCCGGGGCGCTCTGGCTCATCGCCGCGACGGAGCTGCACGCGAGCGCCTCGGCCAAGGCCAGCGCGCGGGGCACACTCGGCGGTTCCGAGAGCGGCAGCGATGCCGACAACGCCGACCAGCAGGCGCAGCAGCAGCTCGACGGCACGCCGGCGACGAGCGGCTTCGGCGGCAGCCTCCCGTCGTCCAGCGACAGCGTCGCGCAGGGCAACGGCCAGGCGAGCGGGCAGTCCGGCCAGTCCAGCGACGGCGTCGGCGTCGCCGCGGCCGTCGCGGTCGACTGGATCACCGTCGACAGCCTGGCGACCGTCGCGCCGGCCCTCACGATCGTGGTCGACGGCGTGTTCGCGGTGCTCGCCTCGAACGAGACGGATGCCGCAGCCAAAGCCCTCGGCACCTCGTGGAGCATCGAGAGCGACACGAACACCGTGGGCGCCGCCGTCGGCCTGAACGTCGTGACGGTCACGAACCGGGGCTCGATCGGCGCCGGCGCCGACGTCACGGCCGGGTCGGTCGCGGTCACCGGGCTCACCCCGGCGAACGCGCGGAACGACTTCCAGGCGTGGGCGATCGCCGCGGCAGCGGGACAGGGCGATGCAGCAGTCGCCGGGTCGGTCGCGGTGCAGGTGCTCGTCCTCGTCAACGAGGCGGTCATCGGCGACGGCACCACGCTCGTCGTGACGGACGGCATCTCGCTCGACGCCTCGAACCCGATGGGCCTGCAGGGCCTCGCCGCCTCCGCGGCGCTGACCACGAACGGCAGCGGCGTGGGCGCCGGCATCGTGGTGCAGTTCGTGGAGTCGACCACGCTCGCCCACATCGACTCGACCTTCGCGCGCCCGACCACGATCCAGGCCGGCGGGGCGATCATCGGCCGGGCGTCGGCATCCCTCGTCCCGCTCGCCGCACCGGACGTGCCGCTCATCGACCTTCCGGCGTTCACCGGTGTCGCACTCGGTGCAGCCCTCGGCGGCGGCGACGCGGGCGTCGGCGGATCGCTGGTCGTCAACGTCGTGAACCGGGCGACGCGCGCGTGGCTCGGCGACGCCGCCTCGGTCAACCAGGGCATCCCGACGGCCGCCGCGCAGAACCTCTCGTTCACCGCGTCCGACCAGACCGGGTTCGTCGACGTCGCGGGCGCGCTCGGCGCGAGCACCGGAAGCGCCGGTGTCGGATTCGCGCTCATCGTCGGCGTGCACAACAAGGACGTCCGCGCCTACGTCGGCCGCGGCGTCACCGCCGACCTCGGCGGCTCGGCGTGGCTGCTGGCGACCGCGGGAGAGAGCTTCACCCAGATCGTCGCGGGCGGCGGCGTGGCCTCGGACGCCGGCATCGCCGGCTCGTTCGTCGTCCTCGTCGTGAATCAGGGCTCCGGGGCGCCCGGGACGCGTGCCTATGTCGACAGCACCGCCGAGACGCCGACCGCACTCCGCGCCCGCGGCTCGATGACCATCGGCGCGGCCGACCCGGTCACGATGACGCTGTTCGCCGGCGCCATCGGCGCCGCGAGCACCGCCGGCCTCGGACTCTCGTCGGTCGTCTTCGTCCGCACCGGCATCGTCGACGCGTTCGCCGGTGCCGAAGCCGAGCTGTGGGCCCGCGGCGGCATCGGCCTCTCGCTGACGGCCACGCAGAGCGAGGACCTGTGGCTCGTCGCCGTCGGCGGCGGGGTGGGCGGCACCGCCGGTCTCGCGGGAGCGGCGACCGTCGGGGTCCAGAACAACACCACGCACGCGCACCTCGACCGCAGCGTCACCGTGGATGGCGTCACCGCCGGCGGATCCGCGGGCCTCAGGATCGCGGCATCCGACGACACGACCCTGCGCGGCATCGCCGGGCAGCTCGCGGTCGGCGGCACGGCGGGTGTCGGGCTCGGCGCCGACGTGGAGGTCGTCAACAAGTCCACGCAGGCCTGGATCGCCCCGCAGACGCTGGTCACCGTGAGCGGCGACGTGACGGTGGACGCCACGTCGAGCGAGAAGGTCACCAGCGTCGCCGCCGGCGGCAGCGTCGGCGGCACCGCCGCCGTCTCGGCCAACGCGACGGTGTCGGTGTACACGATCGTGACGAAGGCGTTCGTCGGCGAGGTGTGCGGCGCCGCGGTCGCGAGCGAAGCGCTGTGCGCGGCATCCCGCGCCGTCGTCGTGGCGGGCGGGAGCGCGCGCATCTCGGCCAACGAAGTGCTGTCGATGGACATCGTGGCCGGTTCGGTCGCCGTCAGCGGCACGGCGTCGGTCGGCCTCACCGCCGCCGTACCGGTGCTGAAGAAGACGACGACCGCCTTCATCGGCGACCTGTCGCGGGTGACCGCGCTGACCGGCGGCTCGGGGCTGATGGGCACCCTCGGCGGCTACGACGTGCACTACGTCGACACCCGCTTCAACCCGCAGACGGCGATCATCGGCGGAGACCAGCTCGAGCTCGGCTACGTGCACGGCATCGAGAACGGTCAGCGCGTCTCGTACGAGACCGGCGGCGGCCAGGCGATCGTCGGACTGACCCCGGGCGCCGCGTACTTCGCGATCGTCGACGCGGCGTCCCCGACCCGCCTGCGTCTCACCGCGACCTCCGGCGGCGCGCCCATCGCGCTCGCCTCGCCGGCACGGCCCGGTCAGTCGCACCGGATCTTCCCGACCGACCAGGCCACCGTGCCCGAGCGCGTCGCGCCCTACCTGACGCCGGCGACCGACGTCGACGGCGGGTCGAACACCGTCAACCTGCCCTACGACATGCCCAAGGACAAGGCCGACGACTCCGCCACGCCGCTGGTCACCGGCGACGCCGTCACGTACACGGCCAACGGGGGAGCGCCGATCGGCGGCCTCGTCGACGGCGAGACCTACTACGTCGTCGTCACCGGGGCGCACAGCTTCCAGCTCGCGCGCACCAAGTGCCAGGCCGACCCGTCGGCGTCGGGCTGCAGCGGCACGCCGTTCGCGATCATCGACCTGAACCCGGCGACGGCCACGGGCCGCGCACACAGCTTCGTGCGCCAGGGGATGCAGTCGCCCGGCGACCCGGCGAAGATCACCGGCATCCGCGTCCTCACGCCGCGCACCGGCGCGATGTACGGGGTCGCGGTCGTGGCCAACAACAGCGACGAGATCCTCGCCGTCGGCGCGAGCGCCGCCGTGGCCGCGACCGCCGGGGTCGGCGTGGCGGGCAACGTCAACGTCGTGACGGCTGACACCGACGCCTTCATCGGCCGCCTGGCCCGCGTGAACGACGAGAACACCGGCGCGGCGCCGTGGCAGTCGGTCACCGTCGCCGCCGGCGGCGCGTTCCGCCAGCTCATGGTCTCGGCCGCGGTCGGCGGCGGCATGGCCGGCGTCGCCACGAACGCGACAGTCGACATCGTGACGCTCGACGTCGACGCCACCATCGCCGACGACGCGATCGTGCGTGCCGCGGGCGATATCCTCCTGTCGGCCGTCGGCAGCCAGGAGATCACGGCCATCGCCGCCGCCCTCGGCGCCGGCGTCGCGGGGGTGGCGGCGGCGCCGAGG
>NZ_JBJDRK010000090.1:0-9602 GCF_044987405.1 Microbacterium sp. ZW T2_14
AGATTCGTCACAGCCCGGCGCAGCTCGGGGGCGGCCACCCGTGCCCGTGCACCCGTCTCGGCGCTCCCCGACAGCGTGACACCGCCGGCGTCGACCGCCGAGCCCGCACCAGGGGGCGCGCCCAGCGGGGTGATTCCGCTGCGGGGGGAGGCGGTATCCGTCACCCCGCCGCCGTACGGCAACCGCCCCGGGTCGTCGCCGACCCTGGCCGCCGCAGTCGGATCGCCGGCGCGGCCGGCAGCGGCGGAATCGTGCGGCGTCCCATCCGTCGCAGCGCTCGGGGTCGTGCCGTCTGCCGCAGCGGTCCCCGCCGACTGGGCTTCGAGCTCACGAAGGCGCGCGAGCGCCTGCGGGTCGTCCTGGATGTCGGCATCGCGACCGTACGCGCGCTCGCGCAGCGCGCGCAGCTCGTCGAGCGGAGGGTCGGTCGGCAGTGACATCGAAGCCCATCCTGCCTCACCGCATCGAGAGCGACCCCAGGTGGCTGCGGCAGGGCCATCGTGTCCGGCAGCGACGCGAGGCGGGATGTGCGGCGGGCGATCCCCAGATCGCCCGCCGCGAGGCAGCCGGTGCCCCCGCGCCGGGCTGCCGTCCGGCGACGGGCCCTCGTCCCCACTCGGGATCCCGCGCCCATGCATACTGCACTTCGCAGTATAGAGTCGATGAGCCGCCGGCGGGATACCCTTTACGTTCCGCGCGCGAACCGCACCCGACCGGAACAAGGAGGACGCCGTGGCTGACCGTGAGCTCTCGACCACGGGCTACCTCATCCTCGGCTTGCTCGCCGACCACGACTGGTCGGCGTATCAGCTCGCCGAACAGCTCGGCCGCGGCGTGGCGGAGTTGTGGCCGTCGGCCGATCGAGGTCGCTACGCGCTGCTGAATCGCCTCAGCGACGACGGCCTGGTCTCGACCCGGCAGGAGCACACCGGCAAGCGCGCGCGCACGATCTATGCGATCACTCCGGAGGGGCGCGCGGCGCTCGCGACCTGGCTGAGCACTCCCGTGCGGCCGCCGACCCTCGAGTTCGAAGGCATGGTGCGGGTGCTGCTGGCCGACCAGGGGTCGCTCGACGACCTGCGCGGCACGCTCGCGCAGACGAGGGAGCAGGCTCTCGCGCAGCGCGAGATGTTCGCGCGTTACGCCGCGTACATCAGCACGACCGGCGGCACCTTCCCGGAACGCCGCCACCTCTTCGCGCTGGCCAACACGTTCATGGTCGGCCACTACGAGCACATCGTCGCCTGGACGGAGTGGGCGGAGGCCCACCTGGCGTCGTGGCCCGACACCGTGAGCCCCGCCACGACGCACGGCGACCAGGTGCGCGAGATGCTCGCCGCGGGCCGCGACGCACTCCCGCCGGACGAGGCCTGAGACCCGTACAGGCCTGACGCCCGACGCGCCAACAGGCCCGACGCCCGACGGTGCCCGAACCCCCGGTCACGGCTCCGAGCGGAGCGGCAGCCTCAACTCGAACACGCAGCCGCCCGCGGCATTGCGGACGGTGGCGGATCCGGAGTGGGCGTCGGCGACGCCGCGGACGATCGCGAGTCCCAGTCCGGCCCCGGCATCGGTGGGCCGGGCCGCGCTGCCTCGCCATCCGGTCTCGAAGACGTGCGGCAGGTCGCCGGGCGCGATGCCCCCGCAGGCGTCGGCGACGGCGATCCGCAACGCGCCGTCGCGCAGCTCGACGGTCGTCTCGACAGTGGTGCCGGGCGGCGAATGACGGATGCCGTTGGCCACCAGATTCGTCACAGCCCGGCGCAGCTCGGGGGCGGCCACCCGTGCCCGTGCACCCGTCTCGGCGCTCCCCGACAGCGTGACACCGCCGGCGTCGGCGAGCGGGCGCAGTGACGCCACGGTGTCGGAGACGAGGTCGCCGACGTCGACGTCGGTACGTTCCAGCGCGACCGACGGCGCCTGCAGCCGGGAGAGCGTGAGGAGGTCGTCCACCATGTCGCTCATGCGCTGCGCGTTCCGCTGGATCGTGACGGCGGCCGCGGCGGCGTCGGTCAGCACCCCGTCGTGGATGCCCTCCGCGGTCGCGCGGATGCCGGCGAGCGGCGTGCGCAGATCGTGCGAGATCCACGCGACGAGGTCGCGGCGCTGCCCCTCGACCCGCCGCTCCGTCTCGGCCGCGGCGGCGGCCCGCTCGGCGGCGCGTGCGGCCGACTGGATGCGAGCGGCGATCACGATGCCCGCGGCCAGGGCGGCCGGCACGCTCGCGAGCAGCACCAGCAGCAGGCCGGTCATGTCGCCGGCGGTCAGCAGCATCGACGCGGCGCCGACGACGACGCCCACGGCGATCGAGAGCACGACCACCAGCGGGGCGACGATGGCGGCCGCTGCCACACGCACGCGAGCGAGCGCCAGCACCAGCGCCGCGCCGACGATGCCGGTCGCCGCCGCCGCGCCGGCCGAGAAGAGCAGGGCGTCCGTCGAGATGCTCATGTCGCGGCATCCCATCGATACCCGACCCCGAAGACGGTGACGAGCCGGCGCGGCGAGGCAGGATCGTGCTCGATCTTGTCGCGCAGCCGGCTCACGTGCACCGTCACGGTGGACGGGTCGCCGAAGTCCCAGCCCCACACGTCACGCATCAGATCGTCGCGGCGCAGGGCGTCGCCGGGGTGGGCGACCAGCCACGAGAGCAGGTCGAACTCGCGAACGGTGAGCGAGAGCTCGCTGCCGGCCAGATGCACCCGGCGGGCTCTCCGGTCGACGACCAGGTCTCCGTCGACGGCGACGTCGGGCAGCTCCGCGGGGACGGACGCCTCTGCCGCCAGCGAGGCGCTGCGCCGCAGCACCGACTGCACGCGCAGCACCAGCTCCCGCGGGCTGAAGGGCTTGGTGACGTAGTCGTCGGCTCCGACTTCGAGCCCGCGGATGCGGTCGTCCTCTTCGCCGCGCGCGGTCAGCATGACGATCGGCAGCTCGGGCGACCTCTGCCGCAAGCGGCGGCAGACCTCGAGGCCGTCGATGCCGGGAAGCATCAGGTCGAGCACGACGATGTCGGGACGCTCGGCGACGACCGCCTGGAGGGCGTCGATCCCGTCCGCTGCCCGCCGCACGGTGTGACCGGCGCTGCGGAGGTACGCGGCGACGACATCGCCGACGTCCTCATCGTCATCGACGACCAGCACCGTGCTCACGTGGTCAGGATAGGTCCGCGGCGAGGCCCCCGCACCGATCGGGGCGCCTTCCCGGCGGCGCGAAAGGACTTCGTAAGGAGTCGGTGAGGGCGCCGTCATGGAGTGCGGCGGCGGCCGCGCGTTGACTGAGCCCGTACCGGCCACCCGGCCGGGAGGGAAGGTGGAATCCGATGATTCGCAAGAAGTTCTCGCGCGGCCGGCTGGCCGCAGCAGTGGTGGCGGCAGCGATCGGCGCGGTGTCGCTGACGACGGGCGGTGCGGCGTTCGCTGCAGGCTCGGGCGGCGTCACCGACGACGGCGTCATCTACGTCGACCACGTGCTGTGGCGGACGGTCGCAACCCCGACCGACCTGTCGCACACGCGCGCGCCGGCACAGTCGTGGGACGTCATCTACAGCTTCGGCGCCGCGCAGGCGAGTGTCGCCGAAGTCGCGCCGGGCGACCCCGGCTTCAATGGCGGCCGGTGGCAGGTGCACGCCGTGTCGGCGCCCCACGGGTACGGCGCCGCGCTGGCGTCGGGCGACCTCGACCACGATGGCGTGCTGGATGCCGCGGACGAGGTGTGGGCGGCGCTGACCGCCGGCGACCTCGTCGACAACGGCGTCGTCAAGCAGTTCGTCTGCACGCTGAACCGCGTGCCCTGACCGCCGCGCCGGAGCGAGCCCTGGACCGGCGCACCGCTCGACGCGGTGCGCCGGTCACGCTCAGCCGCGAGTGACGGCCTGGCTGACGTCGGTGGGGTCGTCGAACGAATCGCTGCCGGACTCCTCCAGGAGTGAGACGAGGTCGTCGGGCGCCCCGTTCTCGCGGGCGGTCGCGACGAGGTCCTCACGGCTGGCGGGATAGTCGACGCCGCCGAGGTACTTCTGCAGCTCGATGAAGTCGGGGTTGTCACTCATGGTGGCCTCCGCGTGGTGTCGATGCGGTGTGGATGCGGTGACGCTACGCGCGATGCCCGGCCTCGTGCCCCGGGGTTGACACCGTCGCCACGGCGGGTGACACTCCACCCGCGGCCGACACCGCGCTCAGTGCGCGGTGCGGACGCCGACCAGGTCGTGCACCATCACGGCGGCGGACCGCGCCCCTTGCCCCGCTGCGACGATGAGCTGCTGCGGACCCGGGGAGGCGGCATCCCCCGCCGCGTACAGCCCCGCCAGCGACGTGCGCCCCGAGCGGTCGGTGACCAGGTTGCCGAACACGTCGCGGTCGAGCTCGATGCCGCCGATGAAATCGAGCGCCGGGTGCCACTGCGGCCGTACGAAGCCGCCGTCGATCTCGACGCGCGTCCCGTCGACGAGGCGCACGGCCGACACCGCCCCGCGATCGCCTTCGAGGTCGTCGATCTCGCGGCGTTCGACGACGATTCCGGATGCCGCGAGCTCCGCCTCTTCGACCGTGTCGACGGCGTCCGACCCGTGGGTGAAGACGGTGAGCCGGTCGGTCCAGCGGGCGATCAGCCGGGCGCGCGTGGCGAGGTCCGGCGTCTCGCCGATGAGAGCGAGCGGGCGGTCCTGCAGCTCCCACGCGTCGCACGCGGCGCAGCTGAAGACCGTCATGCCGTAGAACGCGCGCAGGCTCGGGATGTCGGGCAGCGTCTCGCGCAGCCCGGTCGCCACGAGCACCGACCGCGCCGCGACGGCGGGCGGGATGCCGGATCCCCGGCCCTGCAGCGCGGCGATGAAGCGCAGCCCGTCGTCGCCCTCGTTCTCGAGCAGCGCCGTAACCACGGTGCGATCGAGCACGCGCACGTTCGGGTAGGCGGCGAGCTCGGCGCGGGCGAGCTTGCGCAGCTCGAGCGGCGAGACGCCGTCGCGCGTGAGGAAGCCGTGCGAGCGCAGGGTGGCGGCGTTGCGCGGCCGCCCGGCGTCGACCAGCACGACGGAGGCGCGGGCACGCCCGAGGTTGAGGGCGGCCGAGAGCCCCGCAGGGCCGCCGCCGATGATGACGACGTCGACCTCGGTGCTCGACGGCACCGACGAGTCCGCTGCGGGAGGAGCGTCAGTCATGGCCGTCTCCTTGAGGGGGAAGTGCCGCGATGACCGGGTGGTCCTTCGCGATGACGCCGGTCTTGGCCGCCCCGCCCGGCGATCCGATGTCGTCGAAGAACTCGACGTTGGCCTTGTAGTAGTCCTGCCACTCGTCGGGCAGGTCGTCCTCGTAGTAGATCGCCTCGACCGGGCAGACAGGCTCGCAGGCGCCGCAGTCGACGCACTCGTCGGGGTGGATGTACAGCGACCGCTCTCCCTCGTAGATGCAGTCCACCGGGCACTCGTCGATGCACGCGCGGTCCTTCACATCGACGCACGGCAGGGCGATCACATACGTCACCGGACGAGCGCTCCCCGTGAGATGCCGACCTGCTCGTCACGCGGGACGACCTTGACGCGCTCGCGGGTGTGCACGTGGTTCGCGCCGAGGTCGCGCTCGTGCGCGTCGAGGGCGAGCCAGCCGTCCCACGTCGTGTAGGCGACCTCGCGCTCGTCGAGCAGGTCGAGCACGTCGCCGTCGATCGCGGGGGCGGTGAGCGCCCCGGCCCGGACGTCGGCCACGAGGTGCGCGATCGTCTCCATCGCGTCGGACTTCGTGTGGCCGATGAGGCCGACGGGCCCGCGCTTGATCCAGCCGGTGGCGTAGAGGCCCGGGATCACCGGGGCGTCGTCGTCGCCCGTGGTCGCCGTGTTCTTGACCCGGCCCTCGACGTTCGAGACGACGCCGGCCTTCTCGTCGAACGGCGCGTCGATGACGGGTGTGCCGTAGTAGCCGACCGCACGGTACACCTGCTGCACGGCGATCTCACGGAACTCGCCGGTGCCGCGCACGCGCCCGTCGCCGATGGGCTCGTTGCGCTCGAAGCGGATGCCTTCGACCTTGCCGTCGCCGAGCACCTCGACCGGCGAGTGGTAGAAGTGCAGGTGCAGGCGCCGGGGCGCGCCGGTCGACTCGCGCGTGCGCCAGCTGTTGAGGACGCGCAGCATGACCTTGAGCTGGTTGTTCGTCGCGTTCGCGGGGTCGGCGTCGACGAAGTCCTCGTCGTGCACGACGATGTCGACGTTCGGCACCTCGCCGAGCTCGCGCAGCTCGATGGGCGTGAACTTGATGTCGGCCGGGCCGCGTCGGCCGAAGACGTGGACGTCGGTGACCGCTGACGCTTCGAGGCCGGCCAGCACGTTGTCGGCGATCTCGGTGGACCGCAGGTCGACGGCGTGCTTGGCGAGCACCCGGGCGACGTCGAGTGCGACGTTGCCGTTGCCGATCACGGCGACCTCGCGCTGATCGAGGGTCCATTCGGTCGGCACGTCGGGGTGCCCGTCGAACCAGGCGACGAAGTCGGCGGCGCCGTACGAACCCGGCAGGTCGATGCCGGGGATGTCGAGCGCGGCGTCGCGGATGGCGCCGGTCGCGATGATCACCGCGTCGTAACGCTCCTGCAGCTCGGCGAGCGAGATGTCGCGGCCGACCTCGACGTTGCCGATGAACCGCGTGGTGCCGGCATCCAGCATCTCGTGCAGCGAGTTGACGATGCCCTTGATGCGGGGGTGGTCGGGCGCGACGCCATAGCGGATGAGGCCGTACGGCGCGGGAAGCGACTCGAACAGGTCGATGCGTGCTTCGACAGGCTCAGCATCCGGTCCCTGAGCTTGTCGAAGGGAGTTGGTGAGGATGTTGCCGGCGTAGATCCCGGCGGGGCCGGCGCCGACGATCGCGACGCGGAGGTCCGCCAGATCAGAGGTGGGCACAGGGCTCGAAGAAGTCACAGTGGGTTCTTTCGGGTCGGGAGGACGGAGCGCGCGTGCGGCCGGTCAGGCGCGCGGGCTGCGCTCGGGAGCGAGCGGGTCGTACGAGGAGAGATCGAGGGTCGCGAGGGCCGCGGGCGCGTACGGGCTGAGCCGCACCACATCGCCGACGACCACGACGGCCGGCGAGCGGATGCCGCGGGCCGCCGCCTGGTGGGCGATCGTGGCGAGCGTTCCCACCGTCACCCGCTGGCGCGGGCCGAAGCCGTCCTCGACGACGGCGACCGGGCAGTCGCCGCCGCGCTCGCCGCGGGCCAGCGTGATCGCGGAGTTCGCCAGCGTGGCGATCCCCATGAGCAGGACGACGGTGTGGTCGCGGCCGCCGCTGAGCGACGCGATCTGGTCGTGGGCGGTGGCGACCGTGAAGGCGGTCGCGACGCCGCGGTGGGTGAGCGGGATGCCGGCGATCGCGGGCACCGAGATGGCGCTGGTGATGCCGGGGACGACCTCGACGACCACTCCCGCCTCCTGGCAGGCGGCGAGCTCCTCGCCGCCGCGGCCGAACACGTACGGATCGCCGCCCTTGAGTCGGACGACGGTCTTGCCGTCCTGGGCGAGCTGGACGAGCAGGGCGTTGATGGCGTCCTGCGGCACGGCGTGGTGACCGGGCTGCTTGCCGACGTCGACGACCTCGGCATGGAGATCAACGCCGTCGGCGGCGAGGCCGTCGAGCACGGCGCGTGCGCCCAGCCGGTCGGCCACGATGACATCGGCGGCCTCGAGGGCGCGCAGTCCCTTGAGGGTCAGGAGTCCGGAGTCGCCGGGTCCGGCGCCCACGAGCCACACCTTGCCCGCCGGGGTCGAGTCCGGTCGTTGAGCGAGCTTGCGAGACGAAACGTCCTGAGCCTCATCGCGAACCGTGGGCGTTTCGTCTCGCTCGTTCCTCGCTCGCTCAACGACCGGGAGGGCTCGGGGCTCATCGGCGGTCATCGGGCACCTCCCGTGACGAGGAGACCCCGGCGCTTCAGCATCCGTCGCTCGAGAGGTCCGAAGAAGACGAGCTCGATGAGCACGCCGATCGCGAGGATCACCAGGATCGTGCCGAGGACACCGGCGAGGTCGGCGAGCTCGCGGCTGTTCTGCAGCATCGTGCCCAGGCCGAAGCCGATCGTGCCGCCGACGGTGATGATCTCGGCCGCCATCAGCGAGCGCCACGAGAACGCCCAGCCCTGTTTGAGCCCGGCGAGGTAGCCGGGCAGGGCGGCGGGCAGGATGACGGCGGTGGCCAGCTGCCACCGCGAGGCGCCCAGCACGGTGCCGACGCGGCGCAGCTGCGGCGGCACCTGGTCGATGCCCGCGATGAGGCCGTTGACGATCGAGGGGATCGCACCCATGAGGATGACGAAGTAGACGGTGGCGTCCGAGAGACCGAACCAGATGATGGCCGCCGGCACCCAGGCGACCGAAGGCAGCACCTGCAGGCCCGAGATGATCGGGCCGACGGCTCGGCGGATCGGCCGCACCTCGGCGAGCAGCAGGCCGATGGGCGTGCCGACGACGATCGCGATGAGGAAGCCGATGACGCCGCGCTCGAGGCTGGTGGCCACGGCCTCCTGCAGGCGGCCGGAGTCCCACGCCAGGCCGAGTGCGTTCCACACGTCCACCGGGCCGGGGACGATGTCGGGCCGCGGCTGGGCGATGACGACGTAGAGCTGCCAGGCGACGATGAGGATGATGACGAAGAGGATCGGCGGCACGACGCTCGTCGCGAACCGGCGCCACGGGCCCGGGCCGCGCTCGGCATCCGTCTGGAGGCTGTCGAGACCGGCGGCGAGGCTGCGCAGGTCGTCGGCCGGTGCGTCGGTGGCGGCGACAGTCCTGCCCTTCGGTCCCTGAGCCTGTCGAAGGGCGGCCGGGGTCTGCTCGGCGAGTGTGGTGTCACGCGGCATTGCGGCGGATCTCCTTCCGCAGCTGGTCCGTGATCTCCACCGACAGGGCGGCGACCTCGGGCGACTCGATGCGGCGTCCGGTGGTCTTCGCGATGGTCCACTCCTGCACGATGCGGCCGGGGCGGCTTCCCATCAGCACCACGCGCTGGCCCAGCCGCGCGGCCTCGCGCACGTTGTGCGTGACGAACACGATGGTGCGACCGGTCGCCCGCCAGACGCGCTCGAGCTCTTCGTGCAGCAGGTCGCGGGTGATCGCGTCGAGCGCGGCGAACGGCTCGTCCATGAGCAGCACCGGACGGTCCTGGGCGAGGGCGCGGGCCAGTGCCACGCGCTGACGCATGCCGCCCGACAGCTCGTGCGGGCGCTTCTCGGCCGCGTCCGCGAGGTTCACGGCATCCAGCAGCGTCAGCGCCTTCTCGCGCCGTTCGCCGCGGGGCACGCCGCGCAGGCGCAGCGCCAGCTCGACGTTGCGACGCGCGGTGAGCCACGGCATGAGCGCCGACTCCTGGAACATCACGGCGGCGCCCTCGGCGGGTGTCTCGATCCGGCCCGCAGTGGGCTTGTCGAGGTCCGCGATGAGGTTGAGGAGCGTCGACTTGCCGCATCCGGATGCACCGAGCAGGCACACGAACTCGCCCGGTGCGATGTCGAGCGACACGTCCTCGAGGACGACGGGTCCGCTGCCGAAGCGCTTGGAGACGCCGTCGATCCGCACGGCGGGGGCGGGCGCGGGTGCTGCTGCGGGAACGGGGGTGACGCTGTCGAAG
>NZ_JBJDRK010000091.1:0-8978 GCF_044987405.1 Microbacterium sp. ZW T2_14
CGATGAGGCCCACGACCTTGCCGGCGGCTCGGCGCCCACCACGACGGCGACCGCCACCACGAAGAAGCAGTCCGCCGCCGGCAAGGTCGTGGGCCTCATCGTGGCTGCCGCGATCGTCGGCGGCGCAGCGGGCCTCGGCGGCGCCTATGCCGGCGTCACGTGGTTCGCGCCGGTGAGCGCGTCTCCCGTCGCCGGGCCGACCGCCGTCACCGTCAACGACACCGATTCGGTCAACCAGACCACCGGCATCGCCACGAAGGTGCTGCCGAGCGTCGTCACCATCTCGGCGACGAGCTCGTCGGGTGGCGGGACCGGCTCCGGTGTCGTGCTCAGCGAAGACGGCTACGTCGTGACCAACACCCACGTCGTCACCCTCGACGGCGCCACGGGTGACGCCACGATCCGCGTGACGACCTCCGACGGTCGCGTGTACGACGCAGAGGTCGTGGGCACCGACCCGACATACGACCTCGCGGTCATCAAGCTGAAAGATGCCGAAGACCTGACCCCGATCGAGTTCGCCGACTCGAGCAAGCTCAACGTCGGCGACACGACTGTCGCGATCGGCGCCCCGCTGGGCCTGGCGAACTCGGTCACCGAGGGCATCGTCAGCGCCCTCAACCGTTCGATCCAGATCGCCTCGTCGGCCGCGCCCGACGGCGGCGATCAGGAGGAGCAGGCTCCGGAGCAGGAGAACGGCCAGGAGGGTCCTTTCCGCTTCGACTTCGGTCAGGGCCAGCAGCAGGGCGCGGCCACCGAGTCCATCTCGATCGCTGTGATCCAGACCGACGCGGCGATCAACCCCGGCAACTCGGGCGGTGCGCTCGTCGACTCCGACGGCAAGCTGATCGGCATCAACGTGGCCATCGCCACCGCGGGCGGCTCGTCCTCCGACGGCTCGGGATCGATCGGCGTCGGCTTCTCCATCCCGTCGGACATCGTGAAGCGCGTCACCGGCGAGATCATCGACAACGGCGAGGCGACGCACGGCCTGCTCGGCGCGAGCGTGAAGCCCGCGGCATCCGTCGAGGACTCGACGATCACCGGCGCCTACATCGCGGAGGTCACCGACGGCGGTGCGGCGGCCGATGCCGGCCTGAAGGCGGGCGACGTGGTCACCGGCTTCAACGGCGTGCCGATCACCGACGCCACCGACCTCACTGCGCAGGTCCGCGCCGCCGCGGCCGGAAGCAAGGCGGAGGTCACGTACGTCCGCGACGGCAAGACGCAGACGGCCGAGGTGACGCTGGGCTCGCTCCAGCAGTAGCCCGCACGACAGGACGCCATCTCGCGAGTCAGCGAGCCCCACGCAGGGCTCGCAGGTAGGCTCGCGGGATGGCGTCCTTCTCTTTCGGCGCGGGGAACGCCCGAAAGCTCGCGACGGTCCCGCTGTATGC
Source organism: Microbacterium sp. ZW T2_14 (assembly GCF_044987405.1). Lineage (NCBI taxonomy): Bacteria > Bacillati > Actinomycetota > Actinomycetes > Micrococcales > Microbacteriaceae > Microbacterium > Microbacterium sp. ZW T2_14. The sequence continues at coordinate 1,398 of NZ_JBJDRK010000091.1, forward strand.
CGCAGGACGCATCTTCACGCTCCTCGTGCCCCGCAGCCGTGACGAATGGGTCTTCGGCTGTGCGGTCGGCATCGGCGACGGGGCCCTCGCGCTGTGGAATGTCGCAGCCGCCCACGGCCGCACCGCGGTGTGGCTGGTGGACTCGGAGCGGGAGGCGACGGATGCCGCGGCCCGCGGCATCCGCACCGTCCCGAAGAGATCGATCCGGGGCCTGTGGCGCACGGCGCGTGCGCGGGTGGTCGTGGTCACGCACGGCTTCGGCGATGTGAACCGCTACGTCGTCTCGGGATCGGTGGTCGTGCAGCTGTGGCACGGCATCCCGCTGAAGCGCATCGGACTGGACTCGCCCGAGACGCTGCGGGTTCCGGCGGCGATCGCGTCGACTCCGGCCGCCCGCCCCGTGCGCGCGCTGCTGCGGAGGATGTACCGCGGCGCCGCCCGACGGATCCGGGTGCTGCCTGCGGCGTCGCATCTCGTGCGCGGTCGCCTGGAATCGGCCTTCGGCCTGCGCGACACGAGCGTGCCCGTGACCGGCGAGCCGCGCGTCGATGTGCTGTCGCGCGGTACGGCGGCCGAGCGCCGCGCCGAGGCGCGGGCGGCGATCTCGCGGGCTCTTCCAGACTCCCCGGCGGACGCACGCTTCGTGCTCTATGCGCCGACGTGGCGGGACGGCGCACCCGACCCGGCCGTGCCGACCGCCGCCGAGTGGACGCGGCTCATCGACGTGCTGACCCGCCACGACGCCATGCTGCTCGTGCGCTCTCACCCCCTGGGGGCCGGCGACTACCGGCCCCCGACCGCGACCGATCGTGTGCAGCCCCTCGGCAGCGACGCGGTGCCCGACGTCACACCGCTGCTGCCGGCTCTCGACGCACTCGTGACGGACTACTCGTCGCTGGCATTCGACGCATCGCTCGTGCCGCTGCCCACACTGTTCCTCGCCCCCGACGTCGAGGAGTATGCGCGGCGGCGCGGCTTCTACGGGACGTATGCCGACGTCGCCGGCGACGACTGGGCGGCGGACTGGACGCAGGCGGCGGCGCAACTGGATGCCCTGCTGAGCGACACCGCCGTGCACGCGGTCCGGCTCGACCGCGCCGCCGCGCTCAGTGCACGCGTGCACGCGTTCCGAGACGGACGCAATGCGGAAAGGGTGTACCGTGCGATTCTGGCCGCAACGGCCGAGACACCTGCTTCCCGCCGCACTGCTGCGGTGCGCCGCGCCTCGCGGCGCGGAGAGCTGGACGACGCCCGCCCGAGGGAAGGAACCGGATGACAGAGGCGAGCTTCACGACCGACGGCGTGCCCGCGCTCCTGCTCGGGGGCGAGGGCGAGCGTCCCTCATCCATCGAGATCGTCGGCGCCCGGGCGCGCGTCGTCGCCCGGGTGACGGGACGTGGCAGAACGTGGAAGGCGACGCTGCCGCTGCGCGCCGCCCGCTGGGGCGGCGCTGAGCTGCCGCTGCCGTCCGGGTTGTACGAGGTGCGTGTCGCGGATGCCGAAGGACGCGGCATCCGTCCGCCCGAGGCGCTCCCGGTCACGCAGCTCGGGACTCTGCGCGCGACGCTGGAGGGCTGGACGCTGCGCATCGGTCCGCCCATCGATCCCGCGTACGACTCCGGCGAAGGGCAGGACGCCCTCGAACGGCGGTACGCCACGCGCCCGGCGTCCGGGTTCGAGAACGCGGTGTTCTTCGAGAGCTTCTACGGGCGCAACGCCAGCTGCAACCCGCTCGCGATCGATCGCGAACTCGCCCGCCGCGCGCCGCAGGTGACGCGGTACTGGAGCGTCGTCGACCTCTCGGTCGCCGTGCCGGAGGGTGCCATTCCCGTTGTCGAGGGAAGCCCCGAGTGGTGGCGCGCCCGCGGTGCGGCCCGGCTGCTGGTGGTCAACGACTGGCTCCGCCGTCGGTTCGCCCGCCGCAAGGGGCAGGTGGTGCTGCAGACGTGGCACGGCACCCCGCTCAAACGGCTCGCGCTGCATCGACCCGGGTTCGACCCGCGGCGGATGGCGGCCGTGGTGCGCGAATCGCGGCGCTGGAACGTCCTGCTCGCCCAGAATCCGTATGCCGCCCGCATCCTCGGCAAGGCGTACGCCTTCCTCACGCGGCCGGTCTGGGTCGAGGGCTACCCGCGCAACGACGTGCTCACGCACGGCGACGGCGCCTCCACCCGCGAGGCGCTCGGCATCCGTCCCGAGGAACGGGTCGTGCTGTACGCGCCCACCTGGCGCGACGACCGCGACCAGATCGTCGACTTCGTGGACCCGGTGGCGCTCGCCGCGGCGACGGATGCCGTCGTGCTCGTGCGCGGTCACTCCCGAACCCTGCTGCCGGGGCGCGACGCCCAGGGTCCCCGCGTGATCGATGTGACGGGCTTCCCCGACACGTCACTGCTGCTGCTCGTCGCGGACGCCCTCGTCACCGACTACTCGTCGGTGATGTTCGACTTCTCGGTGACCGGCAAGCCGATGTACTTCCTGGTGCCCGACATGGAGCACTACCGCGGGGAGCTGCGCGGGTTCTACTTCGACCTCGCCGCCCACGCGCCGGGACCGATGGTGCGCACGCAGGACGAACTGGTCGCCGCTCTCGCCGCCGACGACGCGCACTCCTACGCCGACCGTTACGCGCAGTGGCGCGAGAAGTTCAACCCCCGGGACGACGGGCATGCCGCGGAGCGGGTCGTGACGCGGATCCTGGATCAGGGGTTCATCGAGGTCTGAGGGACGCGGGCCCGACCGACGTCACGGCAGGGGTGTGTTGCGGCTGCCGAGCCGCGACGTGTCGACGGTGTCATGGGCGCCGCCCACCACGCCCAGCAGGAATCCCCAGCCCCAGGCCAGGTGCATGGAGGGCAGCACCGCCGCGGTCCACAGCTTGTCGCGCCAGCCGCGGCCGCCGCCGCTACCGGCGGCGACGCCGACGATGAGGACCGCGTAGGCGATCACCGGGAGATACACGACGGATGCCGCGACCGACCACCATCCCTGCAGCACGCCCGTCAGCTGCAGCACCGCGATGACGAGCCCCAGCACGATCGTGAGGACGAGCGCAGGCGGGGCGAAGAAGCGCAGGGAGTTGCCGCGCCCGAACCGGCGGACCAGCTCGCCGCGCCAGCGCCCCGTGGCCGAGAACTGGCGCACCAGACGCGTCCAGCTCTCACGGGGCCAGTACGTGACCGCCAACGTCGGATCGAACCAGACGCGGTACCCCGCGCGACGGATGCGGAGATTCAGCTCCCAGTCCTCGCCCCGGCGGATGGTCTCGTCGAAAAGCCCCACCTCGTCGAGCACAGCGCGGCGCATGACGCCGAGATAGGCCGACTCCGCCTCGCCCTCCTGGGTGCCGCCGTGATAGGCGCCGCCGCCGAGGCCGATGGGGGAGTTGTAGGCGCGCGCGACAGCCCGCTGGAACGGCGTGCGTCCGTCGGCGCGCATCACGCCCCCGACGTTCGCCGCGCGCACACGCTCGAGGGTGGCGAGCGCGCTGCGTGCGTAGCTGGGGTCGAGTTCCGAATGCGCGTCGACACGCACCACGGTCGGGTACCGGCCGGCGCCGATGGCGAGATTGAGACCGATCGGGATGTCGGCGGCCGGGTTGTCGATCAGCACGATGCGCTCGTCCTCCCGGGCGAGTTCGCGGGCGAGCTCGCTCGTGCCGTCGGTGGACGGGCCGAGCGCCAGGATCAGCTCGGTCGGACCGGGAACGTCCTGCGCCAGCACGGTCTCGATGGCACGGCGCAGGTAGTCGCGCTCGTTGAGCACCGGCATCACGAAGCTCACGCCGGCACGGGGCGAAGGGACCGGAGCGTCCCTGCGCCCGTGTTGCTCGACATGCACGCGTCGATCATGTCACGGGTGCCCCTGGGTAGGCTGGACGCGTGGGTCTCGTCTCGGATGGAAAGAAGGCGGTCGCGCTCGTCCGCAAGGCCGTGCGCAATCGCTCCGCCGTCATCGACGTCCGGCGTACGCTCGCCGCCAGGCCGCAGCATCCGCCGTTCCACTACCGGGTCGCGGTGTACTTCGCCGACGGCGCGGTCAACATGTACCAGATGAGGCAGTGGTACAAGCCGCTCGCTGCGCTGGCGAAGACCTGGCCCGTCGTCGTGCTGAGTCGGGCCGCGACCGGCGCCGAGGCGCTGCTCGCCGACGCCGCGCTGCCCGTCGCCTTCGTGCCGACGGTGCGCGACCTCGAGCGCTTCATCGCCACGCAGGACATCCGCGTCGTGCTGTACGTGAACCAGAACACGCGCAACTTCCAGATGTTCCGCTACGGGCGCCGCTGGCACGTGTTCATCAACCACGGCGAGTCCGACAAGATGTACATGACCACCAACCAGTACAAGGCCTACGACTACGCCATGATCGCGGGCGACGCGGCCCGCGAGCGGCTCTCGCGCGTGCTGTGGGACTACGACATCGAGCGGCGCACCATCCAGATCGGCCGCCCGCAGGCCGACCACTACTCGGGCACCCTGCCCTACACGCCCGATGAGCGCACCGTCGTGCTGTACGCGCCCACGTGGGAGGGGGATCGCCCCTCAGCGCACTACGGATCCATCGCGACGCACGGCGAGGCGCTGGTCGGCGCCCTCCTCGCGACCGGACGCCACCGGGTGATCTACCGCCCCCACCCGCGATCGGGTGTCGTCAACCACGAGTACGGCGCCGCGAACAAGCGGATCGTCGCGGCGCTCGCCGCAGCGAACGCGTCGGATCCCAGCGCTCACCACTTCTTCGACGACGGACCGGAACTCGGGTGGCAGCTGTCTGCCGCCGACGTGGCGATCGTCGACATCTCGGCGATGGTCTACGACCGGCTCGCGGCCGACAAGCCGCTTCTGATCACGCGGCCGGCAGATCCCGCTGCGGCGATCGACATGCACGGCTACCTGTCGGCGTGCGAATGGCTCGATGCGGCCGCCGCCCCCGACGTCGTCGCCCAGACCGAGCGGGTCCTCGGCGACCCCGACGCAGTCGCGCGCCTCGAGCAGTGGGTGACCCGCTACTTCGGCGACACCACGCCGGGCGCCGCGACGGCGCGGTTCCATGCGGCGGTGCAGGGCCTCATGGACGACTGGGAGACCTGGTACGCCCGTTCGGTCGACGACGACGATGACGAGTCCGACGACGAGGCAGAACTCGACGACGAGGGCTGAGCGCCGGATCGCGGCAGCGAGCGGCGTCCGGGTCCGGCGACGTGCGGGTCAGCCGACGGGCGCCGGGCGCTCGACGAGTCGTGAGATCGCTCGTAGGGGGATCGTGACCCACGTGGGGCGGTTGCGTGCCTCGTAGATGGCCTCGTAGACGGCCTTGTCCAGTTCCAGTGCCGCCAGCAGCGGATGCCGGGGGTCGAGGCTGTTGCCGGAGGTCTGTGCGTACCCCTCGATGAACGCCGCGCGGGCATCGAGGGCCCAGCTCCGGACGGCGTCGGCGGAGCGGTCGGGATGGTCCAGGCGCAGTGACCCGGCCACGTAGTCGAAGGAGCGGAGCATGCCCGCCACGTCGCGGAGGGCGAAGTCCGGCTGGGTCCGTTCGGCCATCGGGCGGAGCGGTTCGCCTTCGAAGTCGACCACGATCCAACCGCGGTCAGGGGAGTGGAGCACCTGCCCGAGGTGGTAGTCGCCGTGGATCCGCTGCAGCGGAGGCCACGGCACCTCCACTGCACGGCGATACACGGCGGACACGGCATCCCGCTGGGCCGCGATCTCGGGCACTTCCGCCATCGCGATCGCGAACCGTCGTTCCCACGTCGCCGCAGCGGCGTCACGGTCTGCGGCCGTCGGGGTGCGGGTGGCGAAGCACTGGGACAGGGCGACGTGCACGCGGGCCGTCACCCCGCCCAGAGCGGCCGCCTCGCCGCGGAAGTCCTCGCCGCGCGCGGCGGCGAGGAGGGCCACTCGCCACGCGTCGTCGACACCCGGGAGGTACTCCTGGGCGAAGGCGAGCGACCCGCGGACGCTGCCGTGAGCAGTGGCGAGGTCGGGCCATGTCCCTTCGATCCAGCCGATCGGGCGCGGCACATGAGTCGAGCCGGCTCTCGACAGCGCTTCCTGCAGCTCGATGTCGGGGTTGAGACCCGGATGCAGCTGCCGGTAGACCTTGCAGATCACCGGAGTGCCGCCGCCCTCGTAGATGAGCGACGTGTTGGACTGCTCGCCGCTGATGACGCGGGACGTGGCGTGGAGAGGCCCGCTCGCGGATGCCACGGCCCGGCCGACGGCCGTCGTCTGAGGTCCGCGTGCCGTGCCGCCGCGCGCGACGAGCCGCAGCAGCGCGGCCGCGTATGCGGGGTCGTAGGGACCGTCGATGAACGTGGTTCCCGGCACCGGGCTGCCGATCGTGTGGCCGGGGTCCGCGGTGACGGTCTCCGTCGCCCGCTCCACCACGGGGATCTGGTACAGCACAGCCGGAAGAGCGCCCTCATCGGCGACGAGGAACGTGCGGATGCGCACACTGCTGTCGGCCTCCGCAGGCGCGTCGGGATCGACCGTGAGGTCCCACCAGGCGACCAGACGCAGGCTGGGGGAGCGGCCCTTCGCGGCGTACCACCGTTGCCGCGGCATCCACGCCGCCAGGCACGCCAGGGTGCTGTCCATACCTGTGAGGGTATGCCCGCGGCGGTGGGCATGTCGAGGCGGGTGAAAGCGCTTGCACCCCCGGGCGCACCCCTGTCAGTCGGTCGACTCCGGCTCCGCGGGGGACGGGGCCTCCATGATCGGAGTGAGGGGGATGACGATGCCCTCGACACCGCCGCCGGCGGACTCGGTCAGTCCGAGCGCGCCGACTCCCAGCCCGCCGACATCCACCGGTGCCGCATCCCGAAGCCGCTCGGCATCCGACTCGGGATGGGCAGGCTCGGACGGCAGGCCCGCCCACTCGTTCGGTTCTTCGGGAAGCTGGCTGAACAGACCCATACCGCCATTCTCGTCCTGCGCCACCGCGTGCGGGTTCACATCGCGAATCTCCAGAGATACTGCTCACCGTCCTCGGGTCGGAGCCAGGCGATCGTCACGATGGCGAAGCCGGGGTCGGCCTCGCAGAGGCACAGCTCCGCTGTGTCGCCCGGAGGCATGAGGCCCCAGTGCTCCGTCGTCGATGAGGCACCCGCGTCGACGAAGACGCGGACGACATCGAGGGGGAAGCGGCTGGCATTCGTGATGAGCGGATGCCGGCCGTAGATCTCGTCGACGCGCCACGGCACCCGGTAGGCGTGTGGCGGCGGAGGTTGTTCGGAGTCGAGGGCGCGCAGCATGCCCGCCACCGTAAGAGCCGGTTCCGACGGGCGGGCCGCCGTTTCCGGGGGCAGAGAGGCTCGTTGTGGAGAACTCCGGAAGTCGCCGTTCCAACGGGGACGAGGGAGGAGCCTCAGCCGAGACCGGCGGGGGACGCCTCGTCGGACGCCGCGACGAGGTCCTCGCTCGTCGTGGGCGCCTCGATCTCACGCCGCCTGCGGCGCACGACGCCGCGGACCGCCGCCGTCGTGCGTGTCACACCGCCGAGGACCGCCTCACCGGCACGACGGATGCCGCGGCCGGCGAGTCTCTCGACACGATCCGCGCCGGGCCGCGGCTCCAACTC
>NZ_JBJDRK010000092.1:0-8956 GCF_044987405.1 Microbacterium sp. ZW T2_14
GGCGGCGGCGGCTCGACGGAGGCCGGCGGCGGCTCGAACGACGCCTGCCGCAGCAGGTCGTCGACCAGCGCGTCGGGCGTGACGCCGCGCCGTGCAGCCTCGGCGCGCAGCAGCGCGACCGACGCCGGCGACAGCGTGGCGTCGTCCGTCCCGTCCCCGGCGCCACCCGGCCGTTCGCGCAGGAGCAGCGACAGCACGGGGAGGACGATCGCACCCAGTGCGGCGAGGATCGAGACGATGCCGAGCACGCGGGAGTAGAGCTCGCCGCCGTACTCGTCGGTCCAGATGGGGTAGACCACCATCACGAAGACGATCGCGAACAGCGCGAGCGTCACGATCAGGCCGACACGGATCGCCGTCCGCCGCCGGTCCGCCAGCAGCAGGAGCAGCGAGGCGAACGAGAACGCGACGGATGCCGCCACCGCGGTCCACAGCGAATCCCAGAAGGCCTCCGCCTCCCAGGTGGGCTGACCCCACAGGGCGATGAGCACCAGCACGGCTCCGACCACCGACACGCCTGCGCCGATGTAGCCGAACGTGTGCAGCCGCCGCCCCACGAGGGAGGCGCAGCACAGGACGGCCACGCTGAAGGCGCCGACGACGGACGTGGTGCTGAGCACCCGCCAGGCGGTCGGGCCGAGCTCGGCACCGAGCAGCACCACGATGCCGCTGATCGCAGCGGCGCTGAAGGAGACGACGATGACGGCGACGATGATGCGGCGAGCGAGCGACACCGGAGTGCGCGTGCGGCCCGCCGGATCCGTCATGTCAGCTCCCCACGCACCTTTACGACGTCGGCGGTCATCGTCTCGATGAGCGGCTCGACCCCCTCGAACGCGACCATACCGCGAATCCGCGACACGAACTCGATCTCCACGACGTGGCCGTAGAGGTCGAGGTCCGTCTCATCGAGCACATAGGCCTCGACCTGGCGCACATCGATGTCGTCGAATGTCGGGTTGGTGCCGATGCTGATCGCCGCCGGATAGCGCACACTGCTGCGCGGCGCGGACGCGCCGTCGTGCGGCATCCCCTCGTCGACCAGCCAGCCGGCGTACACGCCCTCGGCAGGAACGAAACCTTCGAGGTCGGGCGCCAGGTTCGCCGTCGGGAAGCCGAGCTGGCGTCCGCGCTTGAGCCCGTGCACGACCTCGCCGCGGACGGCGTGAGGGCGCCCGAGCAGGCGCGTCGCCCCGGCGACGTCTCCGGCATCCAGGAGCTCGCGCACCCACGTCGACGAGACGCGACGGCCGGCGTCGATCGCACGGACGTCGTCCACGACGTCCACCTCGAAGCCGAACTCGGTTCCCAGCTCGCGCAGCAGCCCGGGGTTGCCCGCCCCGCCGCGGCCGAAACGGAAGTCCGCGCCGACCATCACGATGCGCACACCCAGCGCCCCGACGAGCACATGCTCGACGAACTCGCGCGCACCGAGGTCGGCCAGCTCGCGGTCGAACGTGAGCATCAGCGTGGCATCCACACCCGCATCGGCGAGCAGGCGCAGCTTCTGGTCGACGCCGACCAGACTGTCGGGGCACAGCTCGGGGCGCAGCAGCGCGAGCGGGTTGCGGTCGAACGTGACGGCGACGACGCGCGCTCCGGAGGCCTCGGCATCCACCCGTGCCCGGTCGATGACCGCACGGTGCCCCGAGTGCACGCCGTCGAACTTGCCGATCGCGACGACCGAGGGGCCGAAACCCGCGGGCACCTCGCGCGGGTCGCGGAAGACGATCACGACGCCACCGCCACAGGGTTCGTCGCGGTCGGCTGCATGGCGGGGCGATGCGTCGCCAGCCACCAGAGACCGAGGAACGGGAGCACCAGCGGCACGAACAGGTAGCCCATTCCGTACCAGGACCACACCGTCGGGTGGGCGAACAGCTCGGGCATCACCAGGCTCAGCGTGCCGACGATCAGCACGCCGACGAGCTCGAACACGATCGCCACCCACGCCACCACGTACCACCCGCGGCGTCCGGCGAACACGAGGGCCAGGGTCGCCACGATGTACACCAGCGCCGAAAGCGCGGAGAGCGTGTAGGCGAGCGGCGCCTCGTCGAAACGCTCGACGATCTGCACGAAGGACCGACCGGTGGCACCGAGCGCCATGATCGCGTACACGATCACGAGCACGCGGCCGATGCCGGTCATGCGGGGGCGGGCGGAAGACGACATAACCAGACGAGTTTAGTTCGTGCCGCGGGGGCCGGTTCCGCCAGGATGCCCCATTGCGGCATTCCGGGTCGGCATTCCCGACACAGTTGCGGCCAGCGCCGAGCCGCGTCGGGCGCGTCAGGCGAGCTGAACGGTCCAGATCACCTGCATGCGCCAGATCATCACCGCGATGGACAACGCCGCGATGCCCATGATCACCGTGCTCCAGCGGCTGCGTTCCAACAGGGCCCACGCGACCGCTCCGAGGGGCAGCAGCACGGCGGACACGAGGTAGACCCAGAACTCGAGGAGACTCCCCGAGGGCGGGTTGCCCGCGAACGGCGCGACGATCGCGATGACGACCTGCGCGAGCAGCAGCAGCTCGACCAGCGCGAGAGCGCCGACCGTCCAGTCGCTCGGCCGCCGCCCGGCGAGCCCGGCGATGACGCAGAACAGCCCCGCGGTGACGGCGACGACCAGCTGGACGATCGTGAACCACAGGATCACCGGGCGGCCTCCTCGGGCATGTTCATCGCGCTCTTGACGTCATCCCCGCGCCGTTCGACGATCCCGACGAGCCGACCCTCCGGGTCGATCGCCGCCGCCGGCGTAACAGAGACGCGGGCGGCGGCCCCGAGCAGCCTCTTGCCATGACGCAGATCTCGCGCCTCGTCGGCGGTCACCTCGAAGCGGCCGAGCACGGCGCTCGCCGCAGTGGCGGGGTCCACCATCGTCGCGGTGGCGAGGTCCTCGACGCCGGGCGCACCGGCGACATCGAACGGGCCGATGCGGGTGCGCCGCAGAGCCGTGAGGTGTCCCCCGACACCGAGGGCGGCGCCGAGATCACGGGCCAGTGAGCGGATGTAGGTGCCGCTCGAGCAGTCGACCACGACATCGAGATCGATGACGCCCGGCGGCACCGGTCCGGCGGCACCGGCCGCCTCCAGGGCGATGTCGCGCAAGCCCGGATCCGCCGTCGCCGAGCCGGAGGCGCGCCGCTCTGCGAGCACCTCGAACCGCGAGACCGTGACCTCGCGGGCCTTCAGCTGCACGTCCTCCCCCGCCCGCGCCAGGTCGTACGCGCGCCGCCCGTCGACCTTGATCGCGGAGTAGGTGCTCGGCACCTGCGAGATACGCCCGGTCAGCGCCGCGATGCCGCCGGCGATCGAGTCGGACTCGAGGAACGAGGCATCCGTCGCCGCCGTTCTCTGGCCGTCGGCATCGTCCGTGTCGGTCGCGACGCCGAGTCGGATGGTCGCCTCGTACGTCTTGTCGAGCCCGACGATGAAGGTCAGCAGACGCGTCGCGCCCTCCACCCCGAGGACGAGCAGCCCGGTGGCCATCGGGTCGAGCGTGCCCGCGTGGCCGATCTTGCGTGTGCCGAGCGCGCGGCGGGCGCGGGCCACGACGTCGTGCGAGGTGATGCCGCCGGGCTTGTCGACGAGCAGGATTCCGGGTGCCGCCATCAGCTGCGCCCCACGATGCGGGGGTGTGCGAGATCGGAGTTGTCGACGATGACGGATGCCGCCTCCCGAGGGCGCGCCTCGCGCAGATAGATCTCCTGCCCCTGCCGGTACCGCGCGTTCGCCTCGGCCCCGGGATCGGGGTCGGACCCGTCTCGGAGCGCCAGGCGGGCATATGACACCTCGAAGGGCACGTCGAGCCAGACGGACCAGTCCCAGAGGTCCTGCAGCTCGGGCCGGTGCAGGAAGATCCCATCGACGACGAGGACCGCGTCCAGCGGCGCGGTCACCCACTGCGACTCGACAGGCGCATCGCGGGCGACGTCGAAAGCCGCGAGCTGGAAGCCCGTGGTCCCGCCGGTCTGCGCACCGTCGCGGAAGGGGTCGATCAGCACGCGCCGGAAGGTCGCGTAATCGTACGAGTCGCGGTAGAAGCCCTCGGGGCTCCGGCGTCCGCGCAGATAGCGCTGCGCGCGCGGGCGGTGGAAGCCGTCGATGCTCGCGCGGAAGACGGCGTCCCCGGTCTCGGCGAAGACCTCCGCGAGGCCGTCGGCGAACACCGTCTTGCCGGCCCCGTCGAGCCCGTCGATCGCGACGACGACGCGACCGGCCCGGTTGCGCCGTCGCACCCTCTCGCGCAGCTCGCGCCACAGCGTCGTGGTCGGCGTGACGGGAAGGCGCATGCTTCCCAGCCTACGGCGCGCGCCGATTCCTCCAGGTCACCCGCACAGCTCGTAGGGGGGCGCCTCCGCCATCGTCACCGTGACCGAACTGATCACCGGGTCCTCCCGATAGGTGAAGAACATCTGCCCGACCTGGAGGTGGACGATGGAGGAGTCGATGGAATCCGCCACCTCGACGGCATCGGGATACTCCGCGCGCACGTCCTCGACGGTCGAGCCCACTCCGACCCCGCTTGCCGTACGAGGCCCGATCGCGGCCGTCGGGTCACCCCACGCCTCCGTCGCGACCAGGCTCACGGGCCCGTCGTCGGATGTGTTCCCCGGCCGAGCGGTGTAGACGTTGTACTCCCGGGCCGGCGCACTCCACCACGCCAGCCAGCCACAGAGGTCCGGATCATTCGTGGTACCCGACGGCATCGACGTCAGCGCGTCGGAGAACGGCATCCCCAACGCGATCGGACCCATGCCCGCCTCCGTGATCACCCACGTCGCGGGATCGTCCGGGTCCTCCGATCGGGTCGGCGTCGGCGTCGGCGTCCGCGTCGGCGTCGGCGTCGGACTCGGCGTCGGACTCGGCGCCGACGGTGCAGAGGCGGACGGCACCGATGCGGACGGCTCCGCATCGGTGGCGGACGGACTCGCGCAACCGGTGACCGCGACCACGGCGATGAGCAGCACCGCGGCAGATGCCGACAGACGCATACTGTCTCCTTCGTTTCGTGTCTCCTGCACGTTAGGGGCACGGCGCCGACCCGTGTCAGCGGGCGCGGCCGATCGTGATGAGGTCGTGACGCGCGCGGACGCATTGCGGCCACTTACGCTGGAGCGCATGCCCGACTGCGCGACATCGACTGATCTCGCGACCCCGCTCGACCTCGCGACGCCACTCGTCGGCTGGTACGGATCGAACGCCCGGGACCTGCCGTGGCGGCGGCCGGGATTCGGGGCATGGGGCGTGCTGGTCAGCGAGTTCATGCTGCAGCAGACGCCCGTCACGCGCGTCATCCCCCACCTCGAGGCATGGCTCGACCGATGGCCGACCCCGGCCGACCTGGCGGCCGCGCCGCCCGCCGACGCCGTCCGTCAGTGGGCGAACCTTGGCTATCCGCGGCGTGCGCTATGGCTGCACCGTGCCGCGGTGGAGATCCGCGACCGCCACGGCGGGGTCGTGCCGCGCGACGTCGACGCTCTCCTGGCACTGACCGGCATCGGCGACTACACCGCACGTGCGGTGGCCGTCTTCGCGTACGGCGACCGGCATCCCGTCGTCGACACGAACACGCGACGAGTGCTGGCACGCGCGATCGACGGCAGGTCGCAGCCCGGCCCGCCGTCGCGGCGCGACCTGGAGGCGATGGCGGCGATCCTCCCCCGCGACCGCGAGATGGCGGCCCTGGTGAACGCCGCTGCGATGGAGCTGGGCGCCACCGTGTGCATCGCGCGCATTCCGCGCTGCGACGCATGCCCGCTGCGTGACCGCTGTGCCTGGCGGGCGGCCGGGTATCCGGACACCGGTGACGATCGCCGCAAGCAGGCGCGCTACGAGGGCAGCGATCGCCAGGCGCGGGGCGCGGTGCTCAAGCGGCTACGGGATGCCGCGACCCACGCCGTGCCGCTGGCCGAGGTCGTCGCCGATTGGCCCGACGCCCTCCAGCGCGACCGCGCCATCGACTCGCTCATCGCCGACGGGCTGGCCGAAGTCTCCGACGGACTGCTGCACCTGCCGCGCTGACGGATCCGCCACCATGACGACGAACGCCGCGACCGGCGGACCGGTCGCGGCGTGTCGAGGGGGTCGAGGACTCAGTCCTCGTCGTCGAGCTCGCGCGGCTTGACGTAGGGGTCGGCGTCGCCGGCGTAGGTCGCCGAAGAGGCGAGACCCGCCACGGCGGCGTCGCGCTCCTGCGCTTCGCGCAGCAGATCGGCGATGTGCCCCGCGTTCTCGGGGATGGCGTCGGGGATGAACTCGAGCGACGGGGTGAGGCGCACGTTGAGGTGCTTGCCCACCTCGGAGCGCAGCATCCCGGTCGCCGACTTCAGCGCCGCAGCGGATCCTTCACGCTCCTCGGGAGAACCCAGCACCGTGTAGAACACGGAAGCGTGCTGGAGGTCGCCCGTCACGCGCACATCCGTGATGGTGACGAATCCGAGGCGCGGGTCGCGGAGGCCCTTCTCGAGCCTCTCCGCGAGGATCACGCGGATCCGGTCGCCCAGCCGGGCCTGACGTTCGCTGGCCATGGTTGCTCCTTAAGGAAGTGATTCCGGATGCCTCGAGCGAGGCATCCGGAATCAAGACGCGGACTCAGCCGCGCGGCTTCTCGATCATCTCGGTGGTCTCGATCTCGTCGCCCACCTGGATGTCGTTGTACTTGCCGAGGCCGATACCGGCTTCGAAGTCCGTGCGGACCTCGGTGACGTCGTCCTTGAACCGGCGCAGCGACTCGATGGCCAGGCCATCGGCCAGGACCACGCCGTCGCGGATGACGCGCGCCTTGGCGTTGCGCGTGATCGTGCCCGAGCGGACGATGACACCGGCGATGTTGCCGAACTTCGAGGAGCGGAACACCTCGCGGATCTCGGCGACACCCGACTGGACCTCTTCGTACTCCGGCTTGAGCAGGCCCTTGAGCGACTGCTCGACGTCGTCGATCGCGTTGTAGATGACCGAGTAGAACCGGACATCCACACCCTCACGGGCGGCGCGCTCGCGCGCCTTCGTGTCGGGACGGACGTTGAAGCCGATGACGATCGCGTTGTCGATCGTCGCCAGGTTGATGTCGGACTCGGTGATCGCACCCACACCGCGGTGGATGATCCGCAGCTGGACGGAATCGTCGACCTCGATCTTGAGCAGCGATTCCTCGAGCGCCTCGACAGCACCCGACACGTCGCCCTTGATGATGAGGTTGAGCGACTCGACCTTGCCCTCTTCGAGAGCGCGGGTGAAGTCCTCGAGCGAGATGCGCTTGCGGGCCTTGGCCAGCTGGGCGTTGCGCTCGGCCGCTTCACGCTTCTCAGCGATCTGGCGGGCCGTGCGGTCCTCCTCGGTCACGATGAACGTGTCACCGGCGCGCGGCACCGAGTTCAGACCCTGCACCTGCACGGGACGCGACGGGAAGGCCTCCTCGACCGGGTCGCCGTTCTCGTCGGCCATCGCACGCACGCGGCCGTAGGCGGTGCCGGCGACGATCGCGTCGCCGACGCGCAGCGTTCCGGACTGGATGAGCACCGTGGCGACCGAACCGCGACCCTTGTCGAGCTTCGCTTCGATCGCGACACCGCGCGCGTCCTTGTTCGGGTTGGCCGTGAGGTCCAGTCCCGCGTCCGCCGTGAGCAGGACCGCGTCGAGCAGCTCCTGGATGCCGGTGTTCTGGCGAGCAGAGACATCCACGAACATGACGTCGCCGCCGTACTCCTCGGCCACGAGCCCGTACTCGGTGAGCTGCTGGCGCACCTTGGCCGGGTTGGCGTCGGGCTTGTCGACCTTGTTCACCGCGACCACGATCGGCACGTTCGCCGCCTGGGCGTGGTTGAGCGCCTCCACCGTCTGCGGCATGATGCCGTCGTCGGCGGCGACCACCAGGATCGCGAGGTCGGTCACCTGGGCACCGCGGGCACGCATGGCGGTGAACGCCTCGTGACCCGGGGTGTCGATGAAGGTGATCGCGCGCTCGATGCCCTCGTGCTCGGTCCAGACCTGGTACGCACCGATGTGCTGCGTGATGCCGCCGGCCTCGCCCGCGACCACGTTGGTCTGGCGGATGGCGTCGAGCAGTCGCGTCTTACCGTGGTCGACGTGACCCATGACGGTCACGACCGGAGGCCGGATCTCGAGGTCTTCCTCGTTCTCCGCCTCCAGCTCGGCCTCGAGATCGAGACCGAAGCCCTCGAGGAGCTCCTTGTCCTCGTCCTCGGGCGAGACCATCTGGATCTTGTAGCCGAGCTCGGCGCCGAGCACCTCGAAGGTGGCCTCGTCGAGCGACTCGGTCGCGGTCGCCATCTCACCCAGGTTGAACAGGATGGTGACCAGCGTGCCGGGCTGCACGGTGTAGCCGCGCAGCGCCTCGAGCTTGTCGGCGAAGTCGGCGATCGATGCGCCACGGCGCAGGCGGATGATCTCGCCGTTGCCCTTCGAGACGTTGACGCCGCCGACGACCGGCGCCGACCGCATCTCGAACTCCTGCCGCTTCGCCCGACGCGACTTGCGCTGCTTCGACTTGCCGCCGCCCTTGCCGAAGGCACCAGCGGTGCCACCGCCGGGCCCACGGCCACGACCGCCACCACCGCCGGGACGACCGGCGAAGCCGCCCGCGGGCGCTCCACCGGGAGCACCGCCGGGACGCTGGAAGCCACCGCCGCCGGCGCCGCCGGGACGACCGGGGCCGCCGGGACGCTGCTGGAACGGCGCACCGGGACGACCGCCGCCACCGGGGCGACCTGCGCCACCCGGACGCGGGGCGCCGGGGCGAGGAGCACCCGGGCGCGGGGCCTGAGGACGCGGGATGTTGCCGGGGCTCGGGCGCTGGCCCATGCCCTGCGCCGATGCGAACGGGTTGTTGCCCGGACGCGGGCCGGCGGGACGCTGGCCCATGCCCTGCGACGGCGCGAAGGGGTTGTTGCCCGGACGCGGTGTGCCGCCGGGACGCGGGGCCTGGG
>NZ_JBJDRK010000093.1:0-8723 GCF_044987405.1 Microbacterium sp. ZW T2_14
GGGCCCGGAGGCCAAGGCGGCGGTCGCCCGCGAGGCGGGCGCCGAGATCGTGCTCGTGCGCGGGGTCGACGACCTCGTCGCCGGCGTCAAGTCCGCGACGGGCGGCCACGGCGCCGACGTCGTGTTCGACCCGGTGGGCGGCGCCGCGTTCGATGCGTCGACCAAGTGCATCGCGTTCGAGGGGCGGATCATCGTGGTCGGCTTCGCCGGCGGCACGATCCCGGCGGTGCCCGCCGGGCACGTGCTGGTCAAGAACTACTCGGTGGTGGGGCTGCACTGGGGCATGTACCCGGGCCTGCGCCCCGACCTCATCGACGAGGGGCGCGCCGCGCTGACGCGGCTCGCCGACGATGGAGCGATCCACCCCGTGGTGGACCACGTCGTGCCGTTCGATCGGGCGCCCGAGGCGTTGACGGCGCTGGCGTCGGGAGCCACGGTCGGTCGCGTGGTCATCGAGGTGGGCTCATGAGCGGCGGCGTGCGTCGACATCGTGTGCTCTCGCCGAACGCACACGCTGTCGGCGCAAAGAACGTGTGTTCTCGGCGAGAGCATGTGATCTCGGCGGATGCCTCGACCGGCGCGGGGTCGCGCTCGTGAGCGGGTTCGGGCTCGACGGGCGGGTCGCGCTCGTCACCGGCGGCGCGCGCGGCATCGGCGCGGCCTACGTGCGCGCGCTGCACGAGTCCGGTGCGCGCGTGGTGATCGCCGACCTCCTCGACGACGACGGAGCGGCGCTCGCCGCAGAGCTCGGCGATCGCGCGCTGTTCGTGCACCTCGATGTGACCGACGAGGGGCAGTGGGATGCCGCGGTGCAGGCATCCGTCGACGCCTTCGGCTCGATCGACGTGCTCGTCAACAATGCGGGCATCGCGAACGCCGCCCCGATCGAGCACCTCACCACCGAGAAGTGGAACGCCGTCATCGCCGTGAACCTCACGGGCGTGTTCTTCGGCTGCCGCGCCGTCGTGCCGATCATGAAGGCGCAGGGGAGCGGCTCGATCATCAACATCTCGTCGGTCGAGGGGATGCGCGGCAGCCCCGGCCTGCACGGTTACACCGCCGCGAAGTTCGGCGTGCGCGGGCTCTCGCAGTCGCTCGCCGTCGAGCTGGGCGCGTTCGGCATCCGCGTGAACTCGGTGCACCCGGGCTTCATCAACACGCAGATGACGACACGCATCGACCCCGCGCACCTCGACATCCCGCTCGGACGTCCAGGGGAACCGTCGGACCTCGCCGGCACCATCGTCTTCCTCGCCTCCGACGCCTCGTCCTTCACCAGCGGCGCCGAGTTCGTCGTCGACGGCGGCATGATCGCCGGCATCCCCCACAAGTAAGCGCGGTCTGGCTCCGAGACGCGCTTCGTCTGAGCGGCGGAGCGCAGCGGCTACCCGGTCGTTGAGCGAGGGAGCGCAGCGACCGAGACGAAACGCGCCGCCCGGCAGGGTTTCGGCGCGCCCCACAACGAGCCGCCGTAGCCCGAACGCGTGTCACGTTTCGTCTCGCTGCGCTCGCTCAACGACCGGGGTCGGCCCGCGCACCCGGTCGTGGAGCGAGGGAGCGCAGCGACCGAGACGAAACGCGCCGCCCGAACGACCGGGCGGAGCGTTGCCGGTCGTCGCGACACCGCACGTCACGATCGTGCAACAAGAACATACCGCCCGGTCGGTTTCTGAGCTACAGTGGGGGCACCCGACACGAAGAGGTGCCGATGAACGTACGATCCGAGGCCGCAGACCGCGCTCCTGCGCGGCTCGAGGTGAGCGCACTGCGCGTCGCCTTCGGCGGCTTGACCGCTCTGGACGAGGTGTCCTTCGACGTGCAGCCCGGCGAGGTGGTCGCCCTCATCGGGCCCAACGGCGCCGGCAAGACGACGGTGTTCAACGCCGTCTGCGGGCTGGTGCGGCGCCGGGGCGACGTGCACATCGACGGGATGCCGGCACCACGGCGCACCGCGGGGCTCACGGCCCGCGGTGTCTCGCGCACCCTGCAGGGGCTGGGGCTGTTCGCGGGGCTCACAGCCCGCGAGAACGTGCTGCTCCCCGTCGCGGGCCGGCGCGACGCCGACGCACGCGTCGGCGCGCAGCTCGCTGCGCTCGACCTCGAGCCGCTCGCCGATCGCCCGGTGACGGCCCTGTCGTACCCCGACCGCAAGCGCGTGGCGCTGGCGCGTGCGCTCGTCACCGACCCGCGACTGCTGCTGCTCGACGAGCCCGCCGGCGGTCTGGGCGCGGACGACATCGCCGCGCTCGGCGACGTGATCTCACGCGTCGCCGCCACCGGCTGCGCGGTGCTCCTCGTCGAGCATCACGTCGACTTCGTCATGGGTCTCGCCGACCGCATCGTGGTGCTCGACTTCGGTCGCGTCATCGCCCGCGGGACGCCCGACGAGGTGCGCACCGACCCGCGCGTCGAAGAGGCGTACCTCGGCGTGAAGGCGACCGCATGAGCGCCGTCGCACAACCGCAGGCCGTCGCACAGCGCGGCGCGCTCGAGCTCCGCGACCTCACGGTGGGATACGGCGGCGCGCCGGTGCTCCACGGCATCGGCTTCGCGCTCGCCCCCGGCGAGGTCGTCGCGCTGCTCGGCGCGAACGGCGCCGGCAAGACGACGCTCCTGCGCACTCTCGCAGGACTCGTGCCCGCGGCATCCGGAACCCTCCTGCTCGACGGCGACGACCTCGGCGCCCTCCGCACCGAAGACCGTGCGCGCCGGGGACTCGCCCTCGTGCCCGACGGGCAGAGCGTCGTCGCCGAGCTCACCGTCGACGAGAACCTGCGACTCGGCGCGCTCTGGCGCCACCGCGGGGCCGCCCGCGAGCGGGCGATCTCCGAGGTGTACGAGCTGTTCGAGCCGCTCGCACGGCGCCGCGCGAGTGCCGGGCACCAGCTCTCGGGAGGCGAGCGCCAGATGCTCGCCGTCGGCCGCGCGCTGGTCGCCGAGCCGGTGCTGCTCGCCCTGGACGAGCCGTCGCTGGGGCTCGCCCCGCTCGTCGTGGCACAGCTGATGGGCACGCTGCGGGATGCCGCTGCGAGCCGCGGTCTGACCGTGCTGCTCGCCGAGCAGAACGTCACCAGCGCGCTCTCGATCGCCGATCGCGGCGTCGTGCTCGACCTCGGCCGGGTCGTGGCGGATGCCCCGGCCGCCGCCCTCGCCGCCGACGAGACCCTCCGACACGCCTACCTGGGATTCTGATGGACCGACTGCTCTTCCTCCTTGCCACCGGCCTCGCCCGGGGCGCGATCTTCGCGCTGTTCGCCCTGTCGCTCGTGCTGATCTGGCGCGCCGCGCGCATCGTGAACTTCGCCCAGGGCGCGATGGCGCTGGTGGCGACCTACGCGGCGTTCGCGGTGACCGGCCTGACCGGCTCGTACTGGGCCGGCCTCGCCGCCGGGCTCATCGCCGGCGCGGCGATCGGCCTCGGCGTGGAACGCGGCCTCATGCGCTTCGCCCCGCACTCGAGCCCGCTGTCGGGGGTGATCGTGGCGATCGGGCTGGTGATGGTGCTGCAGTCGCTGCTCGGCATCCTGTTCGGCGCGCAGTACCTGCCGATGCGCGCGCCGTTCGACGACAGCCCGATCATGGTCGGCGGAGTGCCGCTGCTGTCGCCGTACGACGTGTTCGTGCTCGTGGTCGCGCTCGCGGTCATGACGGTGCTGGCGCTGCTGTTCACACGCACGTCGTTGGGACTGCAGCTGCGCGCCTCGGCCTTCGCCCCCGAGGTGTCGCGCGTGCTCGGTGTGCGCGTCAGCCGCATGGTGACGATCGGATGGATGCTGTCGGCCGCGGTGGCCGCGCTGGCCGCGATGCTGCTCGTGCCCACCGAGCTGGGGCTCAACCCGCACGCGACCGACATGCTCTTCGTCTACGCCTTCGCGGTGGCCGTCGTCGGAGGTCTGGACTCGCCGGTCGGCGCCCTGGTCGGCGGGCTGGTCGTGGGCGTCGCGATGACGCTCGTCACGGGATACCTCGGCGCGACGGTCGCACCCATCGGCGTGCTGGTGCTCCTGGTCGGGGTGCTGCTCGTGCGACCAGGCGGCATCTTCTCGCTGCGGGAGGCGAGGAGCGCATGACCCGCCTGCTTCCCGCGCTCCGCGGCATCCCACGCGTGCTCGTCTTCGGTACCGTGCTCACGGTGCTGGCGATCGGCGGCACCTTCCTGCTCGACCCGTACCGCAATTTCCAGCTCGCCACCGTCGCGGCGTACTTCTGCGCGACCGCGGGCCTCACCCTGCTCATCGGCCAGAGCGGACAGCTCTCGCTCGGGCAGGCCGCGCTGATGGCCGCGGGCGGCTACGGCTATGCGCTCACGGCGAATGCGATGACGGATGCCGGAGTCACCGGCATCCCGCGATTCCTGGCGGGTCTGCTCGCGGCGGTGGTCGTGTCGGCGGCTCTCGGGTGGCTGCTGGGGCTGGCCGCGGCACGGCTGCGCGGACCGTATCTCGCGGGCGTGACGCTGACGCTGGTCATCGCGGTGCCTGCCATCGCCGCGGTGTTCTCGGGCGTGCTCCGCGGCGACCAGGGACTGCAGATCGCGTACGACGGCGTGCCGCCCGTGCTGGAACGGCTCATCGCGGTCGAGCAGTGGCAGGCGTGGGTGGCGATCCTCGTGGCCGGGGTCGTGGTCACCGGACTCGCCGCGGCGGCCGGCGGGCGCCTCGGATTGCGCATGCGCGCCGTTCGCGACGACGAGACCGCGGCGCGCCTGAACGGCGTGCGCTCAGGCCGCGTGAAGGTGACGGCGTTCACGCTGAGCTCCGTCGCCGCCGGCGCGGGCGGCGCCGTGCTCTGCTTCGCCACCCAGTCGGTCAGCCCCGGCGCCTATACCCTCGCGTTCTCGCTGCTTCTCGTCGTGGCCGTCGTCCTCGGCGGGCTCGGCAGCATCGGCGGCGCGGCGATCGGATCGGCGCTCATCGTGCTGCTGCCCTGGGCGCTCGGAGCCGCGACCGCCGCGCTCCCGCTGCCGGCCGAGGTCGCGCAGCGGCTGTCGGGCAACCTCTCGATCCTCGTGTTCGGCCTGCTGCTCATCATCGTGATGCTCGCCTGGCCCGGTGGACTCGCGAGCCTCGGCCGCGGGCGGCGTCGCCCCGCAGCCCACACGCGGGTCGGAGGAGCATCCGAGACACCCGACCGTCCGCCGGAGCCGTCCGCCCCCGTGACCCAGGAGGCCGACCCGTCTCCCGCACCGCCGGCCGGGCAGCCGTCTGCGACCGCAGCCGCCGGGGCGCGGCATCCGTGATCGTCCTCTCGTCCTGCATCAACCCACCACACAGAAAGAGGTGACCATGTCACAGCACTCCCTCACCCGCCGCGTCGCGGCGCTGGCCGGCGCCACCGCCGTCCTCGTCGCGCTTGCCGGCTGCAGCACGCCCGCGGCGACCGGCGACACCGACGAAGACGTCCCCGGCGTCAGCGACGACACCGTGACGATCGGCGCGCACACGCCACTGACCGGTCCGGCCGCAGCGGGATACTCGTCGATCTCGGCCGCGGCCACGGCGTACTTCGACTATCTCAACGACAACGGCGGCGTGCACGGCCGCGACATCGACTACATCGTCAAGGATGACGGCTACAACCCCGCGACCACGCAGACCGTCGTCCGCGAGCTCGTGCAGGAGGACGAGGTGTTCGCGATCGTGAACGGCCTCGGCACGCCGACCCACACCGCCGTGCTGGACTACCTCAACCAGAACGAGGTGCCCGACCTGTTCGTCGCCTCCGGCTCGACCAGCTGGAACCAGCCCGAGAAGTACCCCTTCACGTTCGGCTTCAACGCCGACTACGTGGTCGAGGGTGCGGCGCTCGCGCAGTACGCGGCGGACGAGTATCCCGACAAGGTGGTCTGCCTGCTCGGCCAGGACGACGACTTCGGCGACGAGATGATCGAGGGCGCCGAGCTCGCCCTCGGCGCCGACGGGCTGGCTCAGGTCGAGCGCTACTCGGTGTCGAACCAGGACGTCGCCGCGCAGATCGGCGCGCTCAAGGCGGCCGGCTGCGAGATCAACATCCTGGCGACCATCAACGGGTTCACCGCGCTGGCGCTCGGCACGGCCGCACAGCTGGGCTGGTTCCCGATGTGGTTCTCGTCGTCGTCGGGGGCGAACTACGAGACGCTCGTCGGCTATCTCGGCGCCGACGTCGGGCCGAAGCTGCTGCAGGGACTCGTGGGCACCAACTACCTGCCGGCGTCGGGCGGCGACTCGGAGTGGGTGTCGCTGTTCCGGCAGATCAACGACGAGTACAACGACGGCGCGACGTTCGACGGCAACACCATCTACGGCATGAGTGTCGCCTACCTGTTCGCCGAGGCGCTGGAGGCGGCGGGCGAGAACCCGACCCGCCAGTCGCTGATCGACGCGGTGCAGTCCGGAGATCTCACCGGCAACGGCATCCTTCCGCTCTCGTTCGGCGAAGACAGCCACGCCGCCTACCTGGGTGCCGGCATCACGACCGTCGACCAGGGTGTGCAGGACTACGTCGGCCCGACCTATGCGGTCGACGGCGGCACCGTGACCACGGTCGATCCGTCGCCCGTGGCGCTGTCGGGCGAGGGTGTGCCCGGCTCCTGAGACCCCCCGCTCAGGCTCAGGCCCGGACCCTGCGGGGTCCGGGCCTTCGGCGTCGGCGCCCGCCGATAGGGTCGGCAACGACGGTCTGCCGGCCGAGGGGAGGAGCACGATGGGGACGGATGCCGCACCCGGCCTCGACCTCTTCGTGCCGCTCCACGGCGGCCGGTCGGTGCGCGAGATCGAGGCGAGCCTGCGCGCCCTCGTCGCGGACGGCGTGCTGCCGGTGGGAACGCGGCTGCCCGCCTCCCGGGTGCTCGCCGCCGACCTGGGTGTCGCTCGGAACACGGTCGGCGAGGTGTACGCGCGTCTGGCCGCGGAGGGGTGGCTGCAGACCCGCGTCGGTGCCGGCACGTGGGTCGCCACGGTGCCCCGCCCCGAGCAGACGTCGGTGGCCGGCGCGGTGGCCAGGGCGCCGTTCGACCTGCGCGGCGGTCTGGTCGACGCCGGCGACTTCCCGCACGGGCTCTGGACCGCGCACGCCCGGCGCGCGCTCGCCGAGCTGCCGGGTGCGGCTTTCGGCTACCCCGAGCCCGCGGGCGTCCCGGCGCTGCGCCAGAGCCTGTCGGAGTACCTGGCCCGCACGCGCGGCGTGGTCGTCGACAGCAGCGCGGTCGTGGTGGGCAGCGGCTTCGGCGACCTGCTCGCGCTCGTCGCCCGCGCGCTGCAGGCGAGCGGTGCACGACGCATCGCAGTCGAGGAGTACGGGCATGTCCGCCACCGGCGCATCATCGAGGCTGCCGGTCTCGAGGTGGTCCCGATCGCCGTCGATGGCGAGGGGGCGGATGCCGGGGCCCTCGCCCGTCTCGACGTCGGCGCCGCGCTGCTCACGCCCGCCCACCAGTTTCCGACGGGTGTGCCGCTGTCGGCCGCGCGGCGGCGGGCCGCGGTGGAATGGGCGGCGGCCTCCGGCGGGCTCGTGCTCGAAGACGACTACGACGGCGAGTTCCGCTACGACCGGCGGAGCATCGGCGCCCTGCAGTCGCTCGCCCCCGACCGGGTGGTGTACCTGGGCAGTGCGAGCAAGGCTCTCGCTCCCGCGGTCGGGGTGGCGTGGGCTGTCGTGCCGGCCCACCTGCGTCGCGCCGTGCTCGATCAGCGCGAACTCGGGGGAGGAGCACCAGGCGGCCTGCATCAGCACGCGCTCGCGGAGTTCATCGATTCCTTCGAGTACGACCGTGCCGTGCGTCGTCGCCGCGCGCGGTTCCGTGCTCGGCGCGACCTGCTGGCCGCGCTCCTCGCCGAGCGTGCGCCGCACCTGCGGATCGACGGGCTCTCGGCGGGGCTCCAGTGCCTGGTGCGCCTGCCGGATCAGCACGCTGAGGACCGCGCGGTCGCCCTCGCGGGCGAGCAAGGCATCGCCGTCGAGGGGCTGTCGGCGTACCGTGCGGGGCGCGCCGACCGCGAGCACGGGCTGCGCTCCGCGGCCGGCCACGCCGGGATCGTCGTGGGGTACGGCGCATCGACGCCGTCACGCGTCGAGGACGCGCTCGCCACCCTCGTCGATGTGCTCGCGGCCGCGACCGTGCGCGACGGGCAGGCCGAGCCGCGCTGAGCGGGTGCGCGGCTTCCTCGAAATGGCCCATGTGCGAGGACCGGAATTGGCCAGGACTTGTGAGCCACTGGCTCCTAGCCTGAAGCAATGACACTCCTGAACGACAGCCTCGTACCCGTCTCCACCCGACTCGACTTCGACGCTCTCGCGCCGGTGTTCTCGCGCGCCGTGAACCAGCTGGACGAAGCGGCGACGCAGCAGCTCGAACTCGCCGGCATCGACGAGGGCCTGCGGGAACTCGTGCGGCTGCGGGCGTCGCAGATCAACGGCTGCGCGTACTGCGTCGACCTGCACTCGCGTACGGCGCGGTCGGTCGGGGTCACCGCGCAGCGGGTCGACGCGCTGGCCGTCTGGCGCGAATCGGGACTGTTCACGGCCGCCCAGCGCGCCGCCTTCGCCCTCACCGAGGACGTCACGCGCCTGTCGGAGACGCACGTGCCGGAGGGGGTGCTCGCCGAGGCGGTCGCCGCGTTCGGCGAGGAGGGCGTTGCGGCGCTCCTGTCGCTCATCATCGCCATCAACGTGTGGAACGCGATCGGCGTCACCACCCGCGCGTGGAGCGTCGCCCCGCGGTCAGCCTGACGCGGCCGGGCCGGGCC
>NZ_JBJDRK010000094.1:0-8721 GCF_044987405.1 Microbacterium sp. ZW T2_14
AGCACACGATCTCAACGCCGGCACGGAGCAGCGCGGGCGGAGCACGACCCGCGCGCGACGCTGCTACGCGAAGCGGACGGTCTGCTGGAGCCGGGTGCGGATGTCGAAGACCTCGTTGCCGCCGATGTCGCGCGCGCCGGTGATGCCGCGGCGCAGCACGGTGGCCAGGGCGCTGCGCGAGGTCACCGCGACCCGCACGCCGCGTATGCGCCCGAGCTCCTGGATGGGCTCGACCACGTCTTCATCGGGCAGCACGACGATCGCGCCGCTGAAGCGGACGCCGGCCGCGCGCGCGATGACGCGCATGCGCGCGAGCAGCTCCGCGAGCGGTGCGCCAGGCACTCCTTCGCCGACGAACTCGCCTCGACGCAGGCGTGCGGGACCGCCGAAGTCCTCCGACAGCAGGCCGTACAGGCCGCTCGGGCCGAGCACGATGTGGTCGATCTTGGCGTCGGGGTCGGCATCCCGTCCCGATGCCGCGACGTCGTGCCACACGGTGTACCCCATGCCCAGGTCGGCCACGATGCGGGCCGTCGCCTCCTCGGCGAGCGCGTCCGCCAGCAAGCGCCGCAGCCCTACGGGAGCCGAGCGCACGAGCGCGGGGTCGTACGGGTCGTCGAGGGTGACGCCGCGGCCGGCCCACTCGCGGATCAGGGTCAGATAGCGCTCGCGGCGCCAGCCGCCGGGGTGACCGTGAGAGCGCGCGCGGGGGCGGGTGTCGGTGCGGGCCGACGGCGGCCGCCACCCCGACCATTCCGGTGCCGCCGCCTCGCCGAAACCGTGGCCGCGATCGTACGCTGCCCGCGCGTCCGGCGTGCCGACGAGTTCCCAGGCACGCTGCACCTGGATGAACACCGCGGCGTCGCCGCCGGTGTCGGGGTGGGTCTGCCGGAGGCGCAGGCGATAGGCCTTGCGCAGGGTCTCCTCATCGACGGCGGGATCGACCGCGAGCACTTCGTAGGCCGACGCAGAGAGCGGACTGTCGAACACGAACCCTCCCCGGGAGCCTCAGCCTGCCCGGCTCGGCCGGGCGGAACACCGCAGATCAGGCTACGTCACGCCCGGGCGGGCGGGCGCGTCGGGGCGCTCGTTGCGCCGCGCGTAGGCGGCGGCGCTCCGGCTCGAGAGCGCGAGGAGGACGAGGATGTCGAGGCTCAGCGACACGTACGTCGTGCTGATCTCGATCTCCTGCCCCTGCGCCCACCAGGCGGTGAACGATGTGCTGATCGACAGAACCGAGATCAACATCACCACCACGCGCGCCCAGTTGATGCCGCGGTACACGAGGAAGGCCAGCGCGAGGTCGAGCAGCAGCACCGTCGCACCCGTGGCAAGCACCAGCCACAGCGCCGCCTGCGTACCCTCGGGGCTCGGGTCGAAGCCTTCGAGCACGGAGTCGGGATCGGCGAGCATGTCATCCCATCCCGCCGCGATGCCGACGAGCACGGCGACGCCGGCGAGGACGCGCAGCAGGATCAGGGCGGCGCCGGCGGTGGTCGAGATCGGCCGCTTCATCTGCGGGTCGTAGCGCGGCGGCTTCAGCAGTCGTGCGGCCGGCTCGTACGCGGCGCGCTTCTGCGGGGCGGGTGTCTCTGCGCTCACGCCGCCACCTCCCCGGAAGCGTCGACGCGGGGCTGGACCGCCCGGACGTCCACGATCGGCAGATCGCCGTCGGTGCGGATGCTGTCGCCGCCGCCGTTGCGGGCGTGGTACCCGGTGGCGAAGTCGGCGATGACATCGACCGCCACGCGGGGATCGGCATCCGTCAAAGTCCGGACGATGTGGTCGCGCTCGATATCGGTGTCGGCGTCGATCTTGTGCGTCACCTGGAGTGTGAACAGCGACAGGCCGACGCTCGTGTCGAACGTGCCCGCCGCCAGCCACTCGACGCGGCGGCCGCCCGGCAGCAGCCAGTCGTCGGGACAGCGCCAGAACCGCACGTGATGGCGCTGGGCCGGGTTGCCGTCGACCTCCTGCTGGTAGGCGAAGTCCTGCTGACGGCCGAACAGGAACAGCGGACTCACTGGCGCCTCGTCGTAGCTGCGCCGGCTGAGGGTCGAGGCGACGATGCGCCACGAGGAACCGAGCGTCACCGGTTCGGCGCGCGTCCAGCCGGCGACCTCGAGCGCGGTGCGGATCTGCTCGCCGGTGCCCTGGAACGCCAGGTTCACCGGGTCTCCCAGCAGCCCGTCGCTCGTTCGGGTGCGCCCGATGAAGTACTCGGGCACATAGACCGTGGTCAGGATGCGGTGCAGGCGGGGCAGCACGAGGTACGCCAGCAGCAGCCAGAACGCCAGGAAGAAGGGGATGCCCCACCAGCCGACGTGGAACGTCTCGGTGAAGCTGAGGTACGCCAGCCACAGCGCGGCGACCCCGGCGAAGACGAAGAAGAACCAGTCGATCGCCACCCCGATCGAGTATGCGCGGCGCCGGTTGCTCATGATCCGTCCTCGTGCGGCGGGCTCAGTCCCAGAGCGGGATGCCGGGGCGGTCGGCGAGGGCGGTCTCGCCGACGTCGGGCGGCAGGTCGGCGAGCGTCGCGGGCTGCCAGCGCGGAGAGCGGTCCTTGTCGATGACCTGCGCCCGGATGCCCTCGGCGAGGTCGGGCTGCGTCGTGGCGAACCACATCACGAGCCCGTACTCCTGATCGAGCGCGTCGCGCAGTCCCGGCAGCTCACGCGCCCGGCGCACGGCCGCGAGGGTGACCGCGAGACCGGTGGGTGAGAGCTCGCCGAGCAGATCGGCGGTGGCGGATGCCTCGGGCTCGGGGCGCCCCCGCAGCCGCTCGACGATCTCGGGCACGGTGTCGGCGGCGAAGGCCTCGTCGATCCACGTCCGCGCCGCCTCGAGCTTCGACCGGGCCGGCGTCTCGTCGAACAGCAGCACCAGCTCGGTCGGAGTGGACGGGTCGGCGCGCGTCTCGAGCGCGTCGCGGACCGCGTCGAGATTCTCGTGGGGCACGTAATGGTCGGCGAATCCGGCGTAGATCGCGTCCGAGGCATCCATCACCGCTCCGGTCAGACCGAGGTACTCGCCCAGGCGCCCGGGTGCGTGCGCGAGCAGCCAGGTGCCGCCGACGTCGGGGGTGAAGCCGATGCGCGTCTCGGGCATCGCCAGCTGCGACCGGTCGGTCACGATGCGGATCGCGGCGTGCCCGGCGACACCGATGCCCCCGCCCATCGTGATGCCGTCGGCGAAGGCGACGAAGGGCTTGGGGTACTCGGCGATGCGGGCGTTGATCGCGTACTCCTCGCGGAAGAACACGCCGGCGTCTTCGGCGCGGCCGCTCGTGACCTGCTCCGCGAGGCCGCGCACGTCGCCCCCCGCGCAGAGGCCCCGCTCACCCGCGCCGTCGAGGAGCACGACGTCGACCTCGGTGTCGTGCTCCCAGGCGTCGAGGGTCGCCTGCAGCTGCCGGACCATGCCGAGATCGAGGGCGTTGATCGCACGGGGACGGTTCAGCGTGAGCCGCCCGAGCCCTCCGCCGGTGCTCACGAGGACGGTGGGCTCGGCAGCGGTGTCGGCGAGGTCGGTCACGAGCGCAACGTTACCGGCCGCCTGAAGTTCTCCCACGCTGACGCCGGATTTCCGCCAGGATGGGACTCGGTTCCGCAAGGAATCCGCAATGACGCGGCCCCGACCTGTGCCCCCCGGGGTGTCTCGCTCACGTCCACGGGAAGGGTTCGGCATGCCCCACGGCCATTCGCTGGAGTTCTCAGGAGTCACGAAGCGCTTCGGCGCCGTCACCGCCGTCGCAGGTTTCACCGCCCGCGTCGAGCCCGGGCAGGTGACCGGATTCCTCGGCCCCAACGGCGCCGGCAAAACCACCACGCTGCGGATCCTCCTCGGCCTCGTCCGCGCCTCGGACGGCCACGCGACGATCGGCGGGCGGCGCTACGCCGAGCTCGATCACCCGCTGCAGACGGTGGGGGCCGTGCTCGAGGCATCCAGCTTCCACCCAGGCCGCACGGCTGCGGCGCACCTCGCCATCTACGCGCAGGCGGCGAGCATCGCCCGGTCGCGGGTGGACGAGGTGCTGGATCTCGTAGGGCTGACGGATGCCGCCAACCGCAAGGTCGGCGGATTCTCGCTGGGCATGCGTCAACGCCTCGGCCTCGCCTACGCACTGCTGGGCGACCCGGGCGTGCTGGTGCTCGACGAGCCGGCGAACGGCCTCGACCCGGAGGGGATCCGCTGGATGCGCGGCTTCCTGCGGCAGCTCGCAGGCGAGGGCCGCACGGTGCTCGTGTCGTCGCACCTCCTCGCCGAGGTGCAGCAGACCGTCGACGCGCTGCTGATCATCTCGCGGGGACGCCTCGTGTTCCAGGGCTCGATCGACGAGCTCACCGACCCGGACGAGCACGCCACCGTCGTCGACGCTCCCGATCGCGCCGCGCTCATCGGAGCGCTGCAGGCGGCCGGCGTGCCGTTCGAGGTCCTCCGCTCCGGGCTCACCGTGCGCGGCCTCGAACCGGCGGCCGTGGGCGCGGCCGCTGCCGCCGGCGGCGTGGCGCTGTCGTCGCTGCATCGTCGCGGCCCGGCGCTCGAGGAGGTCTTCCTCGACCTCGTGAACGGCAGCCGTGTGCACGCGAGCGCGACGGGGGCGGTCGGTTCGCTCTCGCCGGTGGAGGGGACGGATGCCGCACCCGCCGGTGTGGCGGCCGCCGGTGCCGCCGCGGCTGTGGCGGCGGCTGGCTCTTCCGAGGACGCCGACTCCGGCCGAGACGGCGCCGCAGCGGGCTCGCCGATCGACGCGGAATCTCGCGAAGAGGCCAGCTGGGAGGCGGACGAGGCCGACGAGTCGGCGCTCAGCGCCGCGGCGCTCGATGCCGAGGCGACGGGAGCGCCCGGTGCGGCGGCAGCCCTGGCCGCGGCCGCCGGCGCGGCGTGGGCGGACGAGTACCGGGAGGAGCGCGACGAGCACGAGCGCCACCAAGAGCTGTTCGCCGAACCGGGCCTCTCCTCGGTCGAGCCGGCGGGCACGGCCGAAACGCCGGAGACCGCACCGGTGCCGAGCGACGGGGCGGAGGAGGACGTCACGCCGGTCGAGTCCACCGAGACCGCGTCTGCGCCGTCGTGGTACGCGGTCGCCGGAACCGGTGTCATCGACATCGTTCCCGCGGCCGGGCAGCAGGCGGGCGAGCCGGAGCCCGCCGACGCCGAGGGTGACGAGCCCGCTGCCGCATCGGCTCATGACCCGTGGGCGCCCGAGGACGCGAACGCCGACGTCGCGGCGCTCAGCGAGATCGACGACGAACTGTCGGAGCCCGAGCCCGCCGATGCGGACGACGATCCGTGGGCGCCGGAGGACGCGAACGCGGACGTCGAGGCGCTCGGCGAGATCGACGACGAACTGTCGGAGCCCGAGCCCGCCGATGCGGACGACGACCGTCCCTGGGAGCACTACGTCAAGACGGATTCCGACGTCGAGGCCGACGCCTTCTTCGCGGCGTTCGACGCCGATGGCAACCCGCGCGTCGCGCCGGAGCCGGGCCTCGCCGCCGAACCGCAGACCGGCCCGGGCGACGACCCCGAATCGGAGCCGAGCCCGGTGCCCGAGGCCGAGGCCGAGGCCGAGGCCGAGGCCGAGGCCGAGCAGACCGCAGCGCCCGAGCCCGAGCCCGAACCCGAGCCCGAACCCGAGCCGGCACCGGAACGGGAGCCCGCACCAGAGCCGGACGCAGCACCGGAACCAGCCGCCGACCCGCACCAGGACGCACCCCAGGCGGACGCGGGCGCGGAGGACGCGGCATCCGTCTCCTCGCCTGAGGGTGACGCAGATCACGCCGGTGACGACGAGCGCGTGGCCGATGACCACCATGAGCGCGTCGACCAGGAAGGGGGCGACCGATGAGCCTGACCGCTGCGACACGCTCCGAGACCACGAAGCTGTTCTCGACCAGCATCTGGTGGATCCTCGCGATCGTCCTCTTCGTCTACGTCGCCTTCACCGCGGCGGCCCTCGGCTTCGTCTTCGCCGCGGCGGCGACGGGCTCACTGCCCGGTGATGCGCCGCCGATTCCTGAGGAGGGCCTCGCGGCGACGTTGTACAGCACGGGCACCGCGGTCGGGTACGTCTTCCCGCTCCTGGTGGGCACGCTCATGGTGACCGCGGAGTTCCGGCACAAGACGCTGACTCCCACCTTCCTCGCGACGCCGCGGCGGGGACGGGTGCTCGCCGCCAAGCTCGCGGTCGGCGTGCTCATCGGCGTGGTGCTCGGCGTGATCGGCACCGTCGCCGCCGTCGGGACGTCCGCGGCGTTCCTCGCGGGCTTCGGACTCAGCACCGAGTTCGGCTCGGTGGACACCTGGGCGATGCTGGGACGGATGCTGCTGGCCTACGTCCTCTGGACGCTCATCGGCGTCGGGGTCGGTGCGCTGGTGCGCAACCAGGTCGGCGCCATCGTCGGCGTGCTGGTCTTCACGCAGTTCGTCGAGCCGATCGGGCGCACCGCCGCGGCCTTCGTGGAAGGCCTCTCGGACTACACGCGCTTCCTGCCCGGCGCTGCGAGCGACGCCCTCGTCGGCGCGAGCGTGCTGTCGGCGAGCATGCCGCAGGGGTCGGCCGAACCTCTCGAGTGGTGGGTGGGCGGCCTGGTCCTGCTCGGCTACGCCGTCGTGTTCGTGGTGCTCGGCCACCTGGTGAGCTGGCGCCGCGACGTCAGCTGAGCGCGTTTCGTCTCGGTCGCCGGCGGCCGCTCAGCGACCGACTCACGAGACCAAAC
The DNA here is from genome assembly GCF_044987405.1 of Microbacterium sp. ZW T2_14. Taxonomy (NCBI): domain Bacteria; kingdom Bacillati; phylum Actinomycetota; class Actinomycetes; order Micrococcales; family Microbacteriaceae; genus Microbacterium; species Microbacterium sp. ZW T2_14. The sequence goes on from NZ_JBJDRK010000094.1 coordinate 6,726, forward strand.
GCGCGAAGCCTCGTACGACTCCGCGTCCCGGTGGCTGCTCAGACGGCGGGAGCGGGTGCCGGGGTCTTGCGCTTGCGGGGCTTCTTCTCGGGCACGACCGGGATGGTGCCGGTCTCGGCCGCGATCTCGACGACGTCGGCCGGTTCCGCCGCCACCTCGACGCGCAGCGCCTGCACGAGGGCGAGGCCGTGGCGCGTGGTCAGGATGATCCGCTGGAAGTCCGGGTGCCCCTCGAGGTCGATCACGACGCTCGGCCGGTGACGGCGGATGAGGGCGAAGTCGTCGCCGCCCGCCGACCGCCAGGTGCCCATTGCGATGATGCCGCGCACGTGGGTGCCGGGATTCGGGATGCCGCGCAGCCAGGTCCAGGCGTCGTCGGTGAGCTGCACGCGGGTGATCGTCGACCGCTCGATGACGACGTTGCCCTTGCGGAACGACAGGGCGCGCTCAGACATCGACAGCACGACTTCGAGCTGCGTCGAGTCGAGCAGCAGCGTCACCATGCGACTAGTCTGCCAGCGGCTTCACCGGGAACCGGGCTCATTTGCTTACGGGAGGGCAACGATCCGCGACCCCGGCGCCCCTGCTCGGTGCGAGACTGGATCGGTGACCGTCGCGTCCCCCTCCGTCACCGCGCCCTCTGCAGCCGCCTCTCCGGCCGCCGTCGACGCAGCGCTCGCGCGCGCCGCTGCCGGCGAGCGGCTCGATGCGGCCGACGCCGAGACGCTGCTCTCCGCGCAGGGCGAGCGTTTCGAACGCCTGCTCGCGATCGCCGGCGAGCTGCGGGATACCGGGCTCGCGGCATCCGGTCGTCCCGGCGTGATCACGTACTCGCGCAAGGTGTTCGTGCCGTTGACCACGCTCTGCCGCGACCGCTGCCACTACTGCGTGTTCGTCGACACGCCTGGGCAGCTGCTCAAGAAGCACAAGCCCGCGTACATGTCGCCCGAACAGGTGCTCGCTGTCGTGCGGCAGGGCCAGGCGATGGGCTGCAAAGAGGTGCTGCTGACCCTGGGAGACCGGCCCGAGGACCGCTGGCCCGAAGCGCGCGCATGGCTCGACGAGCACGGGTTCGCATCGACGATCGAGTACGTCGCGCACATCGCGCGCCTGGTGACGGCCGAGACCGGGCTGCTGGCGCACGCCAACCCGGGCGTCATGAGCGCGGAAGAGCTGCGGATGCTGCGGCCCACCGCCCCGTCGATGGGCATGATGCTCGAGACGACCTCGCGCCGGCTGTTCGAGGAACCCGGGCAGGTGCATTTCGGCTCGCCCGACAAGGACCCGGCCGTGCGGCTCGCCGTGATCGACGCCGCGGGGCGAGAGCGCGTGCCCTTCACCACCGGCATCCTGGTCGGCATCGGCGAAACGGCGAGCGACCGTGCAGCGTCGCTGATCGCGATCCGCGACGCGCACGAGCGGCACATGGTCGACGGCGCGTCCCCCGGCGACCGGCAGGGTCACGTGCAGGAGGTGATCGTGCAGAACTTCCGCGCGAAGCCCCGCACCGCGATGCAGGGAGTGGCGGACGCCGATCTGCTCGAGTATGTCGCCGCGGTCGCGGTGGCGCGGCTCGTCATGGGCCCGCGCATGCGGATCCAGGTGCCGCCGAACCTCTCGGATCCGACGGAGTTCGACCTGCTCGTGCGCGCGGGCGCCGACGACTGGGGCGGGGTCTCCCCCCTGACCGTCGACCACGTGAACCCCGAGCGCCCCTGGCCGCACCTCGACGACCTCGCGCGCATGACGGCGGAGCTCGGCTTCGAGCTGCGCGAGCGCCTGACCGCCCAGCCCGAGTTCGTCGTCGACGCCGAGACCTGGATCGACCCCGGACTGCGTCCGGCCGTCGCGGCCCTCGCCGACCCCGCGACCGGCCTCGCCGCCGCGCCCGTCCCTGTCCCCCCTCACCACCCCGTTCGTCCGTCGTATATGCACGCCGATGACGCGGTTTCGCGTACATATACGACGGACGAACCCATGGGGGACGGGGCGAGCG
>NZ_JBJDRK010000095.1:0-8615 GCF_044987405.1 Microbacterium sp. ZW T2_14
CCGCGAACGCGGCCCGCATGGCGGGGAACTGCGCCGGCAACACCTCCCCCGTGGACAGCGCAACCTGTTGCTGCACCGCACCCGCGGCGGCGATGACCTCGCCTGCGGTGCGCCGCGACACCCGTGTGGCGCGCTGCACGAGTTCGCTCATGGTGCGGCATCCGTACCGCGTCGTGATGCAGTCCGCGTGACCGACACCGCCATCGCGGTCGGTGATCACCGCGACCGCCTCCACCATCACCGCTTCCGCGTGCCGGCGGATCCGGCCCGCCGCCGCCAGCGCGCCGAGCACGCCGGCGTCATTCACACCCCGCAACCCACCCTCGGCGACCGCTGCCGCGGTCACTTTCGCGAGCGCGTCGCCGAGCTCCGTGAGAGCATCGGCGAGGTTCGGCATACCCCCATTCTGACGAGGGCCACCGACATCCGAAGTCCCAGATCAGGCGCCGAAACAAGGCTGTGGACAAGTGTGCTGCAGAAGCCGAGAGAAGCGCTTGTGGAGGAACCGGAGCGCCGACCGGCTGACGTCCGCGCCCGCGTTTCGTCTCGCTCGTTCCTCGCTCGCTCAACGACCGGGTTGCGCGTTTCGTCCCGCGAGTCGGTCGCTGAGCGAGGAGCGCCAGCGACGAGACGAAGCGTCCTCGCTCGCTCAACGACCGGGTTGCGCGTTTCGTCTCGCGAGTCGGTCGCTGAGCGAGGAGCGCCAGCGACGAGACGAAGCGTCCTCGCTCGCTCACGACCGGGACCCATCCACGCCGCCTCAGTTCAGACCCGTTCCAGCACCATGGCCATGCCCTGACCGCCGCCCACGCACATCGTCTCGAGGCCGTACCGGCCCCCCGTCGCCGCGAGGCCGTTGATCAGCGTGGAGGTGATGCGCGCACCGGTCATGCCGAACGGGTGGCCGACGGCGATCGCACCGCCGTGCACGTTCAGGCGCTCCGGGTCGACGCCGAGCTGGCGCGCCGACGGGATCACCTGCGCGGCGAACGCCTCGTTGATCTCGACGAGGTCCATGTCGTCGATCGAAAGCCCCGCGAGCGCCAGGGCGCGACGCGACGCTTCCACCGGTCCGAGCCCCATGATCTCCGGTGAGAGCCCCGAGACACCTGTCGACACGATGCGGGCGAGCGGCTGCAGTCCCAACTCGGACACCACGCGCTCCGACACGACCACGACCGCCGCCGCACCGTCGTTGAGCGGGCAGCAGTTGCCGGCGGTCACCGTGCCGTCGGGCCGGAAAACGGGCTCGAGCCCCGAGAGCCCCTCGACCGTGACACCCGCGCGCGGGCCGTCGTCCGCCGCGACGACCGTGCCGTCGGCGAGCGTGACGGGCGTGATGTCGCGCTCCCAGAAGCCCGACGCGATCGCCGCCTCGGCCCGCTGCTGCGACCTCGCCGCGAACGCATCCTGCTCCTCGCGGGTCACGCCGTGCACCTGCGCGACGTTCTCGGCCGTCTGGCCCATCGCGATGTAGGGGTCTGGCAGCGCTCCGTCGACCCGCGGATCCGTCCACGGTTCCGCGCCCGCGGCCGACCTCGCCGCGGTGCGCTCGAGCGCCGCCGCGAACGCCGGGTTGACCGCCGTCGGAAGATCCGATGCCCCCGCGCCGTACCGCGACACCGACTCGACACCCGCCGAGACGAAGACGTCGCCCTCGCCGGCCTTGATCGCGTGGAACGCCATGCGCGTCGTCTGCAGCGACGAGGAGCAGTAACGGTTGACGGTCGCGCCGGCCACGGCATCCCACCCCAGCAGCACCGCCACGATGCGCGCGAGGTTGAAGCCCTGCTCGCCGGCGGGCTGACCGCAGCCCAGCAGCAGGTCGTCGATGCGCGCCGGGTCGAGTCCGGGCACCTTGTCGAGCGCCGCGCCCACCATGCGCGCCGCGAGGTCGTCGGGTCGCACGTCGACGAGCGATCCCTTGCGCGCGCGCCCGATCGGCGAGCGCGCGGTGGCCACGATGTAGGCCTCGGTCATGATTCTCCTTCGGAGGAAGCGGTCCCCACGCCCCTCCACGCGGCGCTGGCGCGCTGCGCGGAGCCTCCCGCGCGTGGGCCCAGCCGCGGCACGGCGCCGGCGGCAGAACAGACGTGGGACGGGTCAGACGAAAGCGGCGATGCCGGTGATGGCGCGGCCCACGATGAGCGAGTTCATGTCGTACGTGCCCTCGAACGTGTACACCGCCTCGGCGTCGGCGAAGTAGCGGGCGATGCCGTACCCGGCGGGGATGCCCAGCTGCTCCTGGCCCCCGAGCTGCACCCCGTTGCCGCCGCAGATCTCGCGGCAGAGGGCCACGGTCTCGCGGACGCGCGCGCTCACGAACGCCTTCGCCATGGCGGAGTGGTGGTCCTTCTGGACTCCTTCGTCCTGCAGCTGCGAGACGCGCACGCACATGCCGATGCAGGCGGTGATGTTGGCGAGCGCGTCGGCGAGCTTCTGCTGCACGAGCTGGAACGACGCGATCGGCTTGCCGAACTGCACGCGCGCCTTCGCATAGGCGACCGCGCACTCGTACGCCCCGACCGCGACGCCGAGCGCCTGCCACGCGACCTGTGCGCGCGTGAGACGCAGCACGACGGCCAGATCGCGGAACCCGTCGATGCGCTGCAGCCGGTCCCGCTCGGGAACCACGACGTCGGTGAGCACGATGTCGGCGTTCTCGACCGTGCGCAGCGACTGCTTGCGCTCGATCTTCGTCGCCTCGTAGCCCACCGAGGGGGTGCGCACGAGGAAGCCCTTGACCTGCTCATCCGCGACGTCGCGCGCCCAGATCACGACGACGTCGGCGAATGCGCCGTTGCCGATCCAGCGCTTGGCGCCGTTGAGCACCCACTCGTCGCTGCCGTCTGGCCCGACCCGGCGCTCCGCGGTCGTCTCGAGCCCTTTCGCCGTGTCGGAGCCGTGGCCGGGCTCGGTGAGCCCGAAGCACGCGATCTGCTCGCCGCGCGCGAGCACGGGCAGCCATTCGGCGCGCTGCTCGTCCGACCCGCCCACGGCGATCGAGGTCATCGCGAGCCCGCTGTGCACGCCGATGAAGGTGGCCGTCGACGGATCGGCGCGCGAGATCTCCATCGCGACCCAGCCGCGGAAGACGTTGCTGTTCTCGAAGGTGCGCGTCTCGGGGAACGCGTTGCCGTACAGCCCCAGCTCGGCGATCCGCGGCACGAGGTGGCGGGGGCTCTCGGCGCGATCCCAGTGGTCGTCCGCGAACGGCCGCACCTCCGTCTCGAGGAAGTCGCGGATCTCGCGCAGGGCCTGCTGCTCGGCATCCGTGAGAAGGTTCTGGAATTCGTAGAAGTCGGCGTCGAGCACGTCCGCGGGAGCGCCGAGCGCCGCCTCCTGCTCCTGCGGCTCGGTCAAGGTGAACGTCATCGTCTCTCCTTCGGTGGTCGTCCGACGAGTATGCATCACTTTTCAGAACGTTGCACAACACTTTCAGAAACGTTGCAGACTTCGAAGGCCCGAGCGGTAGAGTTCCCGCATGAACTCACCGGCAGCCGCGGCCGCGGCGACCACCCCCGCCACCATCTCGGGTGTGGGGACGAATGCCGCGCCCTCGTGGCTGTCGGAGCGCCTGGCGAGCGGCGCACATCCTGACGCCCAGCGCGCCTTCGAGGCGGCGCGCGCCACGCTCATCTCGGGGCGCCGTATCGACATGACGGCCCTGGCCGCCGGGCTGGGCGTGGACCGCACGTCGCTCTTCCGCTGGGTGGGCAACCGCGATGCGCTGCTGAGCGAGGTGCTGTGGTCGCTCGCGATCCCGACGCTGGTGCAGGCCGAGCACGCGTGCAACGCCCTCGAGGGCGGCGAGCGGGTCGCCGGCATCCTCACGCATTTCGTCGACGACCTCATCACGGCCGACTACTTCCGCTCGTTCCTGCGCCGTGAGCCGGCACGCGCCCTGCGACTGCTCACGACGAAGGAGAGCCCGATCCAGCGCCGGTACGTCGCGACGGCGGACTGGCTGGTGCGCCGCGACCTCGGCGAGGCACCGCTCGGCGGTGCGATCACGCCCGCCGAGCTCGCCTACATCCTCGTACGCCTGTCGGAGTCGTTCACGTACGCGGACCTCATCTCGGGCGACACCCCGAGCGCCGAGCGGGCCCGGGTCGCGTTCCGCCTCATGCTGCGGGTCGGCGAATGAGCACGGCCGCCGGCGTCGTCTACCCGGTGCGCGAGCCGTTCCCCACCCGGTGGAACGACAACGACCAGTACGGGCACCTCAACAACACCGTCTACTACGCGGCGATGGACACCGCGGTGAACGCTTTCATGATCCGCGACGGCGGCCTCGATCCCCTCGGCGGCGACGCGATCGCGCTCTGCGCGGCCTCGTCGTGCGAGTTCCGCGCGTCGGCCGGCTTCCCCGAGTCGCTCGAGGTCGGCGTCGGCGTCGAGCGACTCGGCACGACCAGCGTCACCTGGGCGCTCAGCATCCTCCGCGCCGGAGAGAACGATCCGATCGCGACCGGCCGCTTCGTGCACGTCTTCGTGGATGCCGCGACCCGGCGCCCGACGCCCGTGCCGGCGTCCGTCCGCTCCGCCATCGAGGACCGACTGCTCGCCGGCGAGTGAGCCCCGCAGCATCTGCGATCGGACGATGCACGCAACAAACCGACCATCCGGTATGCTGAGTCCACCACCCCGCCGACGGGGACGGGGAAGGGGTCGAGGATGACCGGTGTTCCGGGACTGGATGTCGCGGGGTTGACCGCATGGCTGCGCGAGGCGCACCCCGACCTCGCCGCCGACGAGCTCACCGCGGCGGTGATCGCGGGCGGCCGCAGCAACCTCACGTACGCGATCGACGGGGCGCGCATCCCGCTCATCGTGCGGCGCCCTCCCCTCGGGCACGTGCTCTCGAGCGCCCACGACATGCGGCGCGAGCACCGCGTGATCTCGGCGCTCGCGGATACGGACGTCCCTGTCCCCCGCACCGTCGACGTCGTCGACGACACGGCGGCGGGCCGCGTCACCGGCACCGTCTTCTTCGTCATGGAGCGAGCCCCCGGTGTGGTGCTCGCCCGGCCCTCGCAGAACTCCGCCTACACCGCCGCCGGGCTCCGCGGTCTCAGCATGGACCTGGTGCACTGCCTCGCCGACCTGCATGCGGTCGACTCCGCTGCCGTCGGCCTCGCCGACTTCGGCCGCCCCGACGGCTACCTCGCCCGACAGCTCTCGACCTGGCGGCGCCAGCTCGACGCCTCCCGGTCGCGGGCGACCCCGGCGCTCGATGCGCTGCAGGAGTCCCTGGCCGACGGGATGCCGCGTTCCTCGCGCACCGCGATCGTCCACGGCGACTTCCGGCTCGACAATGCGCTCGTGGTGGGCGCGGCCGACGACCCGCGCATCTCGGCCATCCTGGACTGGGAGATGGCGACGCTGGGCGACCCGTTCGTCGACCTCGGCATCTTCGCGCTCTACTGGGACATCTCCGACCTGCCGGGCGGCTTCGCCGGCGCGGTGCCGAGTGCCGTGGACCCCGCCGCCGGCTACCCGTCGTTCGACGAGCTCGTCGAGGTGTACGCACAGCGCGCGGGAATCGGCATCCCGGATCTGCGCTGGTACCGCGCCTTCGCGGCGTACAAGCTCGCGGTGATCCTCGAGGGGATCCACTACCGCTTCCAGGCCGGCGACACCGTCGGCGAAGGCTTCGACCGGATGGGCGCGCTCGTCGAGCCGCTCGCACAGAAGGGACTGGAGGTGCGCTGATGGATTTCGCCCCCGACGCGACGACGCGCGACTACACCGAGAGGGCGCGGGCGTTCCTCGACGAACACGTGCTCCCCGCCGAGCCCGTGCTCGACGAGCAGCTGGCCGCGACGCCCGACGATTGGACCGTCCGCCCGGTGGTGCGCGAGCTCCAGGAGAAGGCCCGGGCGCAGGGGCTCTGGAACCTGTTCCTCCCCGGTCAGCACTCCGGCGACGCCGGCGCGGGGCTGACGAACCTGCAGTACGCGCCGGTCGCCGAGATCACCGGGTGGAGCCCGCGCCTCGCTCCGGCGGCGTTCAACTGCGCCGCCCCCGACACCGGCAACATGGAGGTGCTGAACGACTTCGGCACCCCCGCACAGAAGGAGCGCTGGCTCGAACCGCTGCTCGACGCCCGCATCCGTTCGGCATTCTGCATGACCGAGCCCGAAGTGGCGTCGTCCGACGCGACGAACATCGGCACCCGCATCCGCCGTGACGGCGACGACTTCGTGATCACCGGTCGCAAGTGGTGGTCGACCGGCGCGATGAACCCCGACGCCGCGGTCTTCATCGTCATGGGCAAGACGGATCCGGATGCCCCCCGCCACCGTCAGCAGTCGATGATCCTGGTGCCCCGCGACACGGCCGGGGTGCGCATCGTGCGCCCGCTGAGCGTGTTCGGCTACGACGACCGCGATCACGGCGGCCACGCCGAGATCGCGTTCGACGAGGTGCGCGTCCCCGCCGAGAACCTCATCGCCGGCGAGGGCGACGGGTTCGCGATCGCGCAGGCCCGGCTCGGGCCGGGGCGCATCCACCACTGCATGCGCGCCCTGGGCATGGGCGAGCGGGCGCTGGCGCTGATGATCGAGCGTGCGTCGTCGCGGCACGCGTTCGGTCGCACTCTCGCCGAGCAGGGCGTCGTGCGGGAATGGATCGCCGAGGCCCGCATCCAGCTCGAGGCGCTGCGCCTGCTCGTGCTCAAGACCGCGTGGCTCATGGACACCGTGGGCAACAAGCACGCGATGACCGAGATCCAGGCGATCAAGATCGCGGTGCCCCGCGCGGTGCAGCAGATCATCGACCGCGCCATCCAGCTCCACGGCGGGGCCGGCGTCTCGTCCGACACCCCTCTCGCCGAGCTCTACGCCGGCATCCGGTCGCTGCGCATCGCCGACGGTCCCGACGAGGTGCACCTGGCCGGCCTGGGTCGCGCACAGCTGCGCGGCTGACGGAACGGGATGCCGCGGCATCCCGTTCCCCGAGAAACCGATGTCGAAGGAGACAGCGATGACCCACCACCAGCCCGACCCCGCGATCGACGGCGCGGGATTCGCGACCCTGTCTGTCGCGAGCATCCTCGCCGAATCGGCCGTCCGCCACGCGGACCGGCCCGCGTTCCACTTCGCCGGCACGACGACCACCTACCGCGAGCTGTGGGACCAGACGCGCGCCTACGCGGGTGCGCTGCGGGCCCGTGGCATCGGCCGGGGCGACCGGGTCGCGATGCTGGTGCCGAACGTGCCGGACTTCGCGCGCGTCTATTACGCGGCGCTGTCGCTCGGCGCGATCGTGGTGCCGGTGCATCTGCTCTTCAAGGCGGACGAGATCGCCTATGTGCTGCGCGATTCCGGCGCCGATGTGCTGATCGTCGCCGCCCCGCTGCTCGGCGAGGCCGTACCGGCCGCGACGGCGGCGGGCGTGCCGGTGGTCACCGTCCTGCTGCCCGCCGGTGGGGGCGTCGACCTGCCGCGCCTCGAGGCGGAGGCTGCAGCGGCCTCCCCCATCGCGCGTCACGAGTCGGTCTCGCCGCTGGACGCCGCCACCATCCTCTACACGAGCGGCACGACCGGCACGCCGAAGGGCGCCGTCGGCTCGCACCTGTCCATCGTCGAGCAGGTGCACACCACGCTCATCGACGCGTTCGATCTGGGGCCGGACGACATCGTGTTCGGGGGGCTGCCGCTGTTCCACACCTTCGGCCAGACCGCGGTGATGAACATCGCGCTGCGGGTCGGGGCATCCGTCATCCTCCTCCCCCGATTCGACGCCGACGAAGCGCTCGCCCTCACGACCGCCCTCGGCGCGACGGTGTTCACCGCCGTGCCGACGATGTACGTCGGCATGCTCGAAGCGGCCCGCCGCTCGCCGGCCAGACCCCCGCTGCGTTACGCCGTCTCGGGCGGTGCGGCGCTGCCCGTCGCCGTGCTCGAGGCCTTCCGCGACGCGTTCGGCGCCGACGTGCACGAGGGATACGGGCTCACCGAGACCGCGCCGACCGTGTCGTCGAACCCGCTGCACCAGCCGATCCGGCCGGGGACCGTCGGCCGTGCGCTGTGGGGCGTCGACGTGGCGATCGCCGACCCGGAGGTCGAGGAATCGGTGGTGCTGCTCGAGGAGCCCGACGCGCTCGGCGAGATCGTCGTGCGCGGCCACAACCTGTTCAAGGGCTACCTGGGCCGAGCGGATGCCTCGGCCGCCGCCGTCGTCGACGGGTGGTTCCGCACCGGAGACCTCGGTACGTACACCGACGGGGTGCTCACCATCGTCGACCGCAAGAAGGACATGATCGTGCGGTCGGGCTACAACGTCTACCCCACCGAGGTCGAGGCGGTGCTGGCGCGGCATCCCGGCATCGCCCTGGCGGCCGTGTTCGGCGTCGCCGACGACGTCCGCGGCCAGGAGGTGCACGCTGCGGTGGTCGCGCACGAGGGCGTCGAGCTCGAGCCTGCGGAGGTCGTGGCGTTCGTCCGCGATCGGATCGCCGCCTACAAGTACCCGCGCGTGGTCCACGTCGTACCGTCGCTGCCGCTGGGATCGAGCGGCAAGGTGCTCAAGCGCGAGCTCGTCGCCCAGCACAGCCCCGTCGGCTGACTCGTTGGGCGTCGCGCGGGCTCGGCGCGCCCCGCACGGTACGC